>JACQGS010000178.1 GCA_016199405.1 Chloroflexota bacterium
GGTTTCGGATGCACACGCGCTCAGCAAAACAATCCGATGCTCAACTCAAAGATTTGGTGCGCCGTTGGAAAATGCTCTCAGCGGACGATGTGCCCAAGTGAGTTTTGCGGTATTGCGAATATTATTACGTTGAACCAATTTCTGGCGGCAGTCCGCTCTCCTCGAAAGAAGCCGAATCTATTTTCCGGAATTATGATTCGGCGTTCAAGGAGGGGAGATTAGTCCGTTTTTCTGCTCTCACCGCAAATGATTTACTTTCACGTTTCAAATAATTGTGTGCGAGTCCACGGAAAATCCCAACATCAGTGGGCAATTCGAAATTCGCGTGAGCATTTTCCAAGGTAAACTTAATCAGTCGTCAGAACATTGAGCGGAGGATAATTCTCAATGGCAATCTCAACCATCGGTCGCATCCGCGATATCGAAATTCAAGATGAAATGAAGAGCGCGTATCTGGATTACGCGATGAGCGTCATCACCGCGCGCGCGCTGCCGGACGTGCGCGACGGGCTCAAGCCGGTGCAACGCCGCATCTTGTACACGATGGACAACATCGGCTTGCGGCACAATACCGCGTTCAAGAAATGCGCGCGCATCGTCGGCGATGTGCTGGGGCGCTATCATCCGCACGGCGACCAAACCGTGTACGACGCGCTCGTCCGCATGGCGCAAGATTTCACGATGCGCTATCCGCTGATTGACGGTCAAGGGAATTTTGGTTGCTTTGTCGGCTCAACGCGCGTGCGGCTTGCCGACGGCTCGACGAAATCGTTTGAGGAACTTGCCGAGGCGTCTGCGCGCGGTGAGCAGCATTTCACGTACACGGTGAACGATGGGCGAGTCGAAATGGCTCTGATTCGCGCGCCGCGCCTCACGAAAAAGGACGCGCCCATTGTGCGTGTGATGCTCGACAACGGCGAAGAGATTGTCTGCACGCCCGACCATCGCTTTATGCTTCGCGACGGTTCATTTCGCGAGGCGCAAAACTTGACGCCCAATGATGCATTGATGCCGTTGTATTCGCGTCTGAACGAAGGCATTGACGCGAATCTGCGCGGCTATGAAGAAATCTATCAGCCCGCGCTGGACCAATGGGAATTCGCCCATCATCTCGCGGACGCGTACAACATCCAGCAAAAGATTTATCCGCACAGTGCGGGACGCGTGCGGCATCACCGCGATTTCAACAAACTGAACAACGATCCGCGCAACATCGTGCGGATGCAATGGGCGGATCATCGCCGTTTGCATATGAAACTGCTTGAGGAAATGTGGGACGACGCGGACTTTCGCCAACAAATGAGCGCGATGCTCGCCGACCAGTGGAACAACCCCGAATTTCGCAAGAAAACTGTGGCGGCAATCGGTGAGCGCAATCGGCGATTGTGGCGCAATCCCGAATACCGCGCGCGGCGAATCGCGGCGGTCAAGGATTTGTGGAACGATTCCGAGTTCCGCGAAAAGATAATGCAGCGCGCGCTAGAGTCGAGCGTTCTGCGTCACGGAACACCCGAACAAAAAGCGATCATCGTTCAAGCGCAACGCGAAACACTCAGGCGAATGTGGCAAGACCCTGCTTACCGCGCGGTGCGGAGTGAGTTGATGCGCGAGGTTTCGAATCGGCTATGGGCGGATGAAAACCATCGGGAGCGAATTTCCGCAAGCGCGCAGGCGCAGTGGACGGAAGAATATCGCGCGCTGAAGAGTGCGGAATCCAAGGCGATGTGGCAAGATGCGAACTATCGCGAGAAAATGGCGCGGCTAAGCGCGCAGAGATGGCGCGACCCCGCGTATCGCGCCAAGTTCGAAGGACATTTCGCGGCAAATGGGCAAAAAACTGCGCGCTCGCGTTTCCTTTCGATTGCCAAACGTGCGATTGAGCGCGACGGCGAACTCAGCGCGGACGGATATGATCGTGAGCGTCACGCGACCGGCATCAGCACGATCATTGGATTTGCGAACGGCTTGACGCGATTTTTCGATGGAGACATCCACGCGGCAGAAGATGCGGCGCGCACTCACGCGGCCAAGTTGAATCATCGCGTCGTGTCGGTTGAGCCGGCAGGAACTGCGGATGTTTACGATTTAACGGTAGACGGTTCGCACAATTTCGCGCTCGCGGCGGGTGTGTTCGTGCACAACTCCGTGGACGATGATCCGGCAGCCGCGATGCGGTACACCGAAGCGCGCCTTACCGAAATCGCGGAAGAAATGCTCGCGGACATTGACAAGGACACCGTCAATTTTTCCGAAAATTTCGATGGCACGTTGAAAGAGCCGCGCGTTCTGCCGGCGAAACTGCCCAACCTTTTGCTCAACGGCACGTCCGGCATCGCGGTCGGCATGGCGACCTCGATTATGCCGCAGAATTTATCGGAGCTGGTGGACGCGATCAATTATCTGATTGACAATTGGGAAAACATTGATGAAGTCGAAGTGGCTGATTTGATGCGCTTTGTGCAAGGACCGGATTTTCCAACCGCCGGCATTATTCTCGGCGTCGAAGGCATTCAGCAAGCGTACGCGACCGGCAACGGGCGCATCATCGTGCGCGGCAAAGTTCACACCGACGAAGCCGGCGGCGGCAAAGCGCGCATCGTCATCACCGAACTGCCGTATCAAGTGAACAAAGCCGCGCTGATCGAACGCATCGCCGATTTGGTGCGCGACCGCCGCATCGAAGACATCGCGGATTTGCGCGATGAATCCGATCGCCAAGGGATGAGCGTCATCATCGAACTCAAACGCGGCGCCGATTCCAAGCCGGTCATCAATCAACTTTTCAAATTCACGCCGCTGCAATCCGGCATGACGATCAATATGCTCGCGCTGGTCGAGGGCGAGCCGCGCGTCTTGTCGCTGAAAAAAATGCTGCAATTGTTCGTGCAGCATCGGCAAGAAGTTATCGCGCGGCGCACGAAATTCGATTTGGAAAAAGCCAAAGCGCGCGCGCATATTCTCGAAGGGCTGAAAATCGCGCTCGACCATCTCGACCAAGTGATCCAGACGATTCGCCAATCGCCGGACGCGGAGACCGCGAAGACGCGGCTGATCAAACGCTTTGAACTTTCCGATTTGCAAGCGCAAGCAATTTTGGATATGCAATTGCGCCGCCTCGCCGCGCTCGAGCGCAAGAAAATCGAGGATGAACTCGCGGAAGTGAAAAAGCAAATCAAGTTTCTCGAAGATTTGCTCAAGCACCCGAAAAAAATTCTTGGCGTCATCGCGGAAGAACTGACCGATTTGAAAAAACGCTTCGGCGACGCGCGGCGAACGCTCATCACGGCGGATGGCGGCGACACGCAGACCGAATTCAAAGAACAAGATTTGGTGCAGGCGCAAGATGTTCTCGTTTCGATCACGCAACGCGGTTACGTCAGCCGCGTGCCGCTCGCATCGGTGCGCCGCACCGCGGCGGGATCGAAAAGCGTGACGACGCGCGAAGAGGATGCGGTGCAATATCTTTTTCCGGCAAACACGCGCGATACGCTTTTGATTTTCACGAACAAGGGCAAGGCGTATCC
This sequence comes from Chloroflexota bacterium, assembly GCA_016199405.1. Classification (GTDB taxonomy): domain Bacteria; phylum Chloroflexota; class Anaerolineae; order UBA4142; family UBA4142; genus JACQGS01. Next base: position 3,525 of record JACQGS010000178.1, read on the forward strand.
CTTGCGCGCGCATCAAGCGCCCGATGTCGAGCGCCAGCCAAAAGGCACGCCGCTCAACACATTGCTATCGTTCGAGCAAAACGAACGCGTGACGTCCGCGGTCGCCGTGCCCGATTTTTCCGCCGCCGAATTTCTCACGATCGCGACGATGCAAGGACGCTGCAAACGCACGCCGCTCGCGGAATTCGACGGCATTCGTACGAGCGGCGTCGCCGCGCTGAATCTGAACGAAGGGGACGAACTCGGCTGGGCGCGGCTGACGCACGGCGGCGGCGAGTTGATGTTCGTCTCGGAGCAAGGGCAAGCGTTGCGGTGCAAAGAAGACGATGTGCCGGTGCAGGGTCGCGCGGCCGGCGGCGTGTACGGAATGAAATTGAACGAAGGCGATAAGGTCGCATCAATGGACATTTCGCGCGAAGAGGGTTTTGTGCTGATCGTGACCGCGAAAGGTTTTGGCAAGCGCACGCCGATTAAGGAATATTCGGTGCAGGGTCGCTACACCAAAGGCGTGTCAACGCTCGGGCGCGATCCCGCGCGCGCGGGAGTGATCGCGGCGGCGCGCGTCGTGAACGAAGATGATGACGTGACGATTATCGCGGCGAGCGGGCACGTTCTGCGCGCGCGCGTCGCGAATTTGCCCAAGAGCAAGCGCACGTCGAAAGAATCCGAAGTGATGAAGTTGAAAGAGGGCGACGCGGTGGCGAGTATTGCGCGGCTGGAAAGTCAAAAGGCAAAAGGCAAAAGTGAAAAGGAAGAAGTGGAAAGCGCGAGCGCGGAAGGAAAAAAGGGGAAAGGCAAGAGGAAGAAGTGACGTGAGGCGTCGATGGAATTTGAATGGAACCCCAGAAAAGCGACGAAGAATCTGGACAAGCATCAGGTTTCTTTCTCTGAAGCGGCAACGGTTTTCAGCGACACGCTTGGCGCCACTACCTCCGACCCTGACCACTCGGACGATGAAACGCGCTACATCATTGTTGGAATGTCGAATCGAAGGAGACTTTTGATCGTCTCATTCGCGGAACGTGGTGAACGGATTAGAATTATCAGCGCGCGCGAACTCACGCATTCTGAAAGGAAAGTATATGAAGAAGAAAATCGATAACGAAATGAATGATGAATTGCGTCCCGAGTACGACTTGCACACACTCCTCAAGCAGGGCGTGCGTGGCAAATACGCGGAACGCTACCGCGTAGGCACAAACTTGGTCTTGCTCGATCCTGACATTGCAAGAGAATTTCCAGATGACCAAGCGGTGAACGAAGCGTTGCGACTTGTGCTTGAGTTGAACCGCGTCACGAAGAAAAGAACCGCCAAGGCGTAACGTAACACGCACTACGCAACACGTTTTCACGTTTCACGCCTTACGCCTCACGCCCAACGGAGGTTCCCATGTCCACCGTCCACGTCTCCAATCATCCGCTCTTGCTTCACAAACTCGCGATCCTGCGCAATAAAGCCACCGACCCGAAAAGATTTCGCGAGTTGATTCGCGAGATTTCGATTCTGCTCGCGTACGAAGCCACCGCTGACCTCGCGCTTGCAGAAACCGCGATTACGACGCCGCTGATGCCGATGCAAGGCAAACAGCTCAAGGAAATGATCGGGCTGGTGCCGGTCTTGCGCGCGGGACTCGGCATGGTCGAAGGCATTTGGGAAATGATGCCGGCGGCAGAAGTGTGGCACATCGGCTTGTATCGCGATCACGCGACGCTCGAACCGATCAAGTACTATTCCAAACTGCCGGTCGCGCCGACTGTCGACGTCTGCCTCATCCTCGATCCGATGCTCGCGACCGGCGGCACTGCCGTTGCCGCGGCCGACCTTTTGAAAAAATGGGGCGCGCGGAAAATCAAATACATCGGACTCATCGCCGCGCCGGAAGGCATCGCGAAATTGCAGGCAGCGCATCCGGATGTGCCGATTCACGTCGCCGCGATTGATGATCGCTTGACCGGCGCCGACGATCCGTTTCCGCCCGGATATATTTTGCCCGGGCTGGGCGACGCCGGCGATCGTCAATTCGGCACCGGATAATATTTCATTTGGACACAGATGAACAGATCAACACTGATCCTATTATTTTTTATCTGTGTTCATCTGTGCAAATCAGTGTCCAATTATTCTTGAAATGCAACGCCCAACTTGGGACGAATACTTTATTGACATCACGCTCGATGTGTCGCGCCGTTCAACGTGCTTGCGCGCGCAGGTCGGCGCGATTATCGTGCAGGACAAACGCATCCTCACGACCGGCTATAACGGCGCGCCGCGCGGTTTGCCGCATTGCTTAGAAATTGGGTGCGAAATCGTGGACGGGCATTGCGTTCGCAGTTTGCACGCGGAGCAGAACGCGATTATTCAAGCCGCGTTGCACGGCGTCTCGCTCGCCGGCGGCACGATTTATACGACGCATCAGCCGTGCGCGACGTGCGCGAAAATGATTATCAACGCGGGATTGCAGCGCGTCGTGTACGCCGGGCATTATCCGGACGAACTCGCGATGAAATATTTGAAA
>JACQGS010000186.1 GCA_016199405.1 Chloroflexota bacterium
GCGAATCTCACGATCCTCGCGCCGGCGTACGCGTTCCCGGCGTGGCTAAGCGAAACCGCGGCGCAAAATACTCCAAACCGCGTCGAGATTACATACGCCAACCAAATGAAATTGATCGGTTATGAAATCGCGCCCACGCGCGTTACCCCCGGCGGATCATTGCAGGTGACTTTGTATTGGCAGTCGCTCGCGCCGATGAACGATGATTATTCGATCGGCTTGAATCTGCTCGACACAGATCAGCGCGTCATTGCGTCGCGCGCGAGTTATCCCGGGCACGGGCTTTTGCCAACACGCTTGTGGCAGCCCGGGCAAATGCTGCGCGACACGTACTGGATGCCCGCACCGGCGGAAGTTGCCGCGCCGACGCTCGCCCAACTGCAAGTAACGTTGTACTCGCGCGCGGATCGCCGCGATCTGATCGCGCAGGACGCGCGCGGGAACGCGATCACGCCGATGGTTGGGCGCGTCCGGATTGCCGCGCCGGATAATAGCCAGCCCGCGCACGCGACAAATTATGTTTTCGGGAATCAAATCTCTTTGATCGGTTATGATCTCGACGCGGGCAAGTTGGTGCTATATTGGCAAGCGCGCACGCCGCTCTCGACCGATTACACCGTCTTTGTGCATTGGCTCAACGCCAGCGGCAATGTGATCGCGCAACGTGACCAGCAACCACAGAATGGCAACGCGCCGACCGCGCTCTGGGAAAGCGGCGAAGTGATTCACGATCCGTATGCGTCGGATCCCGCCGGCGCGCGCGCGGTTCGCATTGGATTGTATCGCGCCGAGACCGGCGAGCGATTGGTGGTTGTGAATGGGAGCGGAAATTCGATTGGAGATTCGATCACGGTGAATCTTGAGGGTACACGGTGAAAAGCCAGACAAGAAGCACTGTCACCCGGAGTCCTTCCTCCGTCAGGATAAACCCCGCGAAGGGGCTCTCAAATGCATTGGCGAGATTCTTCACGGAGTTTACACTGAGCGTAGCGAACGTGCTCAGAATGACACAACGAACGGACTGGGTCTTTGCATTCGCACTTTTTATCGCCGCGTTCGCCCTGTACGCGCGCACGGTCGCGCCGGGTTTGTTGGATGGCGATGAAGGCGAATTTCAAACCAACATTTACAAACTCGGCGTGAGCCACACGGGGTATCCGCTTTTCTTTCTCAGCGCGAAATTGTGGACGCTCGTCGTGCCGGTCGGCACGATCGCTTACCGCGCGAATTTATTTTCCGCCTTTCTCGGCGCGTTGACAATTGGCGCGCTTTATCCTGTCTTGCGCTGGCTGACCGGCAATCGCGTGGCGGCGGCGCTCGCCGCGATTCTGTTTGCCGCCTCGCGCGTCGAGTGGTCGCAAGCGGTGATCCCACGCGTGTATACGCTCAACTCGTTCTTTAGCGTCGCGGTCACAGCACTATTTTTTCTCTGGCGCGTAGGAAAAGTCAACCTGACAATTCCGGTTTTTGTTTTTGGACTCTCGTTGACAAATCATCGCACCATGATTTGGTTCGCGCCCGCAATCGGACTATTTATTTTGTGGGCAGATTTTCAATTGACCATTGCGAGGACTTTGCCGCGCGGTAATTGGTTTTCGATTCTGCGCGTATGGATCGAGCGCAGTGCTCTTTTCAAGCCGCGCCGGATGGTCGAACTCGCAGCCGCGTTGGGACTTCCGTTGTTATTGTATAGTTACGTTTGGTTGCGCGGCGAGAGCGATGTCGGCGTCGAGTTTCACTGGAAAGATTTCAATGATATGATTCTCGGTGGCAACGCGCGCACGTGGTTGCGCTATGGATCCTTCGATTGGCTGGTCAGCCGCGTGACCGATTTGTATTTGCCGCTTTTGGTCGAGCAATTCACGCCGCTCGGTTTCGTTACAGGGTTGGTGGGAATGCGGGCGCTGATTTTGAATCGCGTGCCGCGAGGTTGGCAATCCACATTGCCGGCGCGGGGAGTATTCTTTTTCATTTTGCTCGCAAATCTCGGCAACAGCGCGTTCGGTTTAGTGTTCAACACGATTGACGTTGAAAAGTTTTTCATTCCATCGTATCTCACCTTTCTTTTTTTTGTTGGCGTTGGCATCGCGGTAATTGGCAATTGGTTGGCAGCCCACCTTCCGAAGGGACACTGGTCCGGACAATCCGCGCTCGCCGTGGTTTTCGTTGGCGCTGCCGGGTTCTTGATCGCGCAAAATTACGCACGAAACGATTGGAGCGCGCGCACGGACGTTGCCGCGGCGTGGAATGAAAATTTATCTCTGCCGCTCGAACCGAATGCGCTCATCGTGGGTCCCTGGGAAACTTTGACGCCGCTCGAGTATTCGCAGTATGTCGAGAACCTGCGCGGCGATTTGGAACGGTGGAAAGTGTTGACGCAAAAACAGTATCTCGGGCTCGTGCCGTACGGCTCGCGGCAGGAGGACATCGAACGCGCGGTGCGCGCCGGTCGCGCGGTGTACCTGACGGTCGCGCCAAACGAAACGGAAACGCTGACCGCGCTCGCGGAGGAATTTCGTTTGACGCGCGTCGCCGAATTGTGGCGCGTGATCGATCTGCCGCCGCGCGCAATCGTGCCGCCGGATAAATCCGCCGCCGCGTTCCGCGATAAAAATGGACGCGCGATTGAATTGCTGGGCTCAACCATTTCGCCCTCTGCGAATTTGCGCGTCGGCGACTTTGTTTTGGTCACCCTGTTTTGGCGCGCGGCGAAATCGCCCGGCGCGCGGCTGACGATGTCGTTGCGAATTGTGGACGCGGCGGAGCGCGTGATCGCACAGCGCGATTCCGAACCGGCAAGCGGCATGCGTCCGACGCTGGGCTGGGGCGCGCAGGAAATCGTGCAGGATGACGCCGGCATTTTTGTGCCGCGCGATGCGGCGCCGGGCGCGTATCGGTTTGAAATCGTCGTTTACGATTCGGCGACGGTGCAGGATTGGGAAACAGCCAGCGGCGCGCGATTCCGTATCGGGGAAGTTGACATCTTGCCGGATGTGAAATAGAGGTCACCACATTCAGTTTGTTTTTGTTCATGTTCCCGATTATACTTTCTCGGCGTCGGCGTAAATTGCGTCGCCACCAATGAGAATTTCACAGATCCTGATTGATTTCAAGAATTTGAATTCTTGGGGGGAACGGAACATCTGATGCAAAATTTTCGGTTGCAGGATTTCGTTCAGCGGCATCTGAATATTCCTGTATTCGCCGCGCTGACGGTCGTGGTCGCCATCGTGTACCTGCCCTCATTTTTTTCCGGATTCATCAGCGACGATTTCGATTTTTTGCACATTCTAGTTTTCAACAGCCGCGAGTTGGTAAATGGCGACCCGGCGGCGTGGGATGAATGGTTTTTGCGCAGCATCAACGGATATGTATATTTTCGCCCGTTCGGCCACGCACTTGCATTGGTAGATTTTCTAGTTTGGAATGTCCACGCGCTGGGCTATCACATCACCAGCGCGTTGATGCATATCCTCGCAACGTTCGCCGTCTGTTTGCTTTCGCGCGAATTAATACACCCTCCTCGGGGCACACCCTTAACTACATCTCGAACGGTGGTTTTCGCGGCGCTGTTGTTTGCGGTTTTGCCAGTCCACGTAGATGCCGTAACACAATTCGCGGCGCGCTATGACGTCGTCTGTGCGTTTTGGTTTTTTCTGTCCGTTTTCTTTTTTATCCGATACCGCCGCGGTCGAAAATTATCCAACTATCTCTGGACACTCGCCTCGTTCACGCTCGCGCTCCTTTCCAAAGAGCTCGCGCTCGTCCTGCCGATCGTTCTCGTCGCATATGACGCGCTTTATCATTCAAACGATTTCTTCCACATTGGTGCGTTGATTCGGCGTTACGCGGCGTTCGCGCTCATCGTGCCCGTGTATTTTTCGGTGCGCGTCTTTTTTTTGGGACGCGTCGCCGCGCGCGGATTAGAGTACCTTGGCGAAGGTTGGCAAAGTTGGCTGGACGCGACCGTCTATCATACTTTTTTCCCGGCAATTGGAGATGTGACACCCGAACTGCTCGCGCTGGCATGCCTGATTGCGCTGTTACTCGTTCTTTTCGCCGTCTGGCGCGCGCGCCGTGAAATGATTTTTGGTATTCTGTGGATTCCAATCACCTATCTGCCCACGATCACGACGAACGCGAGCGATTACTCATTTTATATCGCGTCGTTTGGCATGGCGCTGGTTGCCGCCAGCGCCATCAACAGCGAAAGAATTGCGCGATTCGCGATCCCACCGCGTCTCCGGACCGCCGTCGCGCTCGCGCTGTTCGCGGCGTACGGCGTCGGCACTTTTCAATGGGACGGCGAATATCGCCGGGCGACGGAGGTCGCCTCCGCGATCGTCGATCAAGTGAAACGATTTTACCCAGTGCTCGCGCTCGATGCGCGACTGGTTTTTGTCGGCGTCCCAGACAAATTGCCCAATGACATTTTGGTGTATCGTTCCGGTTTTGGCGCAGCCGTCCAATTGGTGTACGGGAATCCGCAACTCCAAGTGTCTCGCTTTCAAAAATTCCCGGTCTGGCTCGATAAACCGGATCGCACGTTTTTCTTTTTGGTAGATCATCGCCGCGTCAGCCCGCGCGAAGATATCGGGCGCGATTTGGGCGCGCGGCAGAAATGCGCGAGTACGCAGACGCCGCGCGTCGAGTGGAATTTTTCGACGGACGCGCAAGGATGGGAGGCGTGGAACGAGCTGGAGAATTTGCGCGTGCGCGATGGCGCGCTGACGATGCGCGCGATCGGGAACGACCCGAATCTGGGAAGTCCGGTCATCGAAGTGCCCGCGTTCAATTTCGGCGATATTGAATTGACGATGCGCGCGCGCGCGGAGCAACCAAGCGTGCAAGGAAAAATTTATTGGCAAGCGCAAGATCAGAAAGATTTTTCGCCGAATCTATTTCAAACGTTCGCGGTGAATGCAGACGATCAATGGCATACGTATCGCGTCGATCTCGCGGCGACGGGCAAACTATTCATTGGCGATCAGATCGTGCGCTTGCGGCTCGATCCGATCAACGCGCCCGGCGAAGTTGAAATCAAATCTATACGCGTCTCAACGGTGTGTTTGACCGCGCAAGGAACGTGCGAATGCAGATAGCGCTGCCCCGACTTTTTTCTGCAGGGTGGAAGCCCAGCCGCGCTGGGCGTTTCGTGGACGGCAAGCGCGGCTTGCCGGCTACCCCGTGCGCGCGCGGCAGGTGCGCCGCACTCGCTTCGCGCGAAGTGCGGCGCACCTTGCGCTCGTCCGATTTCCGCGCGGTTATTTTTCTCGCGCTCGCGCCCTTTGTCATTTATTTTCCCGCCGCGTTGGGGCTCCAGACTTTTTTCGCATACGACATCCAATATCTTTTCTATCCCATTCGTTTTGAATTGGCGCACCGTCTGGCGCAAGGGCAACTGCCTTTTTGGAGCGCGACGATGCACGGCGGGTTTCCTCTCCTCGCCGAAGGGCAAGTCGGCGCGCTCTATCCGTTGAATTGGCTGCTCTATCGCTTCTTGCCTCTGCATATCGCGCTGTCGTATTCGCTCCTTCCGCACTTGGCATTAGCCGGCGTCGGAATGTATCTCTTTCTGCGTACGCAGAATCTGCGCGCAGCGGCGGCATCCGTCGGCGCGCTGAGTTTTTATTTCAGCGGCTTTTTCGCCGCGAAAATCCAGCACATGACCAATATGATCGCGGCGGGATGGATGCCCTGGCTCTTTTTTTGCTACGAAAAGTTCGCGCATGCGCGCGATAAACGCGCCCGCCGCGCGTGGTTCGCGGCGATCAGTGTCGTCGCCGCGCTGATGCTACTGAATGGACATCTCCAGATTGATTTCATAGCCGTGACACTGTTTGGTTTATGGGTTCTCTTTGCTTCGCTCCGTCGCGTTGAACATTCCATCCGCCAGCGCATCGCCGAAATTGGGCTAACGATGTGCGCGCTCGTGCTGGGCGTCGGCATTGCTGCCGCGCAGTTGATTCCGTTCGCGGAATTATTTCCGTATTCGATTCGGGGCGGAGATTATGCGGCAAAAGAGTGGGCAAGTTATTCACTGAATCCTGAACGACTGATTCAAGTTGTTTCGCCGTTCGCTATCGAAGGGCCTTTCGATCCGAACGTTGAATTTTTCGGATACGTGGGGCTGATGCCCTTGGGCTTGGCAATCGCGGCGCTCGCGATGCGGCGCGATCGGCGCGTGTGGTTTTGGGTTGCGATAATAATTGGCGCGCTGGCGTTAGCGATCGGAAGTTACAATCCATTTTACGAATTGCTCTTCAACGTCCCCGTCTTTAATCGCTTTCGCGTGCCGGCGCGCTTCTTGCTCTGGTTCATCTTTGCGATGGCGTTTCTCGCCGCGCTCGCGCTCGATGAACTGGCGCGAAGATTGGAAGCTACTGACCGCGCGCGGCGCGCGGCGACCGGGATCGCCATCGCGTTTGGGATTTTGATCGTCGCCGCGTTCCTCGCCGCGTATAACGCGACGTGGGAATTCTGGTTGGACGCTTGGCATTTCTTGCCGTACATATTCGGTGCGTTGGCGGCGGGGATCTTGATTAGCGCGGCGTTGAAAAAAATTTCGGCGCCGGATTTTCTCGCGCTCACGTTGGGTCTCACGGTTTTTGATTTGACCTGCTTTGTCGCGCCGTTTCTTTTCACAACCAGCCGCATGGTGCCACCTGAAGCGCTGAACCCTCTTCCACGGTCGGTCGCCGCGATGGAGAACGCAAACACGTTTTATCGCGTCTTGGCGTTTCGTAATATCCACACCTCGGAGGCCGCGGCGCGCGCGTCGCTTCAACCCACATTGCCGACGGTGTACTCGAAAGAGGGATTCGATAATTATATCGGCTTGCCCCTCGGACGAAACAACACCTATCACGAAACGATGTCGCCCGCGATGTTCAATTTGGCGAACATCCGCTATTATCTGGTTCCCATTGAGCCGCCCGCCGACCCGGTTTTTCTGGGAAAGAAATTGCTTCCCGCGTCCGAGCCAGCGTACGCGTTGAATCTCGATTTGCTGTCCCGTACGCTCAGAATTCCTCCCACGCGCGCGATGCAGATCGAAGTGGTTTCATACACGGATGACACCGCCAATTGGGAAAGCGGTTTTTCGGTTGGCGAAATTGAATTGGGATTGGATGGCGGCAGTTCGATCAAATTACCGTTACGTCTAGGATTTGAAACAGCCGATTGGGCGTACGA
>JACQGS010000181.1 GCA_016199405.1 Chloroflexota bacterium
GCGTTGATTGCCGCGCTCGGCGCGGACTCGCGGTATTTGGCGCTACGCGGCATCTATGACTTTGCCGCGCTCTTTGCGACGGCATTTCTATTTAGCGCGTTGGCGATTCCCAGCGCAAAATGGTTGCGCTGTTTGTTGAACGTTCTCATCGGCGCAGGAATGGTTCAAGCCGGCATCGGCATCGTTCAGCAGATCGCCGGCGCCGAGCGCGTGCTTGCGGCATTGCAGAATCCGCTTGCGCCATTCTTTTATCAGCCCAACTTGCTGATTGAAAAACTGAGCGATCTTTCTTTTAATTGGCTGACGTTCGAGCGCGTGTCGCCGTTTGGCACGTTCATCAACGGAATTGATTACGCGATCTTGCTCGCCGCGATTTTGTGTCTCGCGCTCGCGCGGATGCTGACGAGCCGTTCGCGCGGGGAGTTGGCGTGGCTCGCCGCGAGTTCGTTATTGATGGCGCTGGCGCTGGCATTGACGTTGAAAGGATCCGGATTTCTCGCGCTGGCTGGCGGCGTCGCGGCAATTGGCGTTGCGCTCGCGCCGCGTATCCCGGCGAAGGCGCTCGCGCTCGGCGCGCTGATCACGACGATGCTGATCGCGTTGTTCGCCTCGATCGATCCGATTGCCGGGCGCATCACTTTTCTGATTCAGCGCGAGCAGGGCGCGTTTGGTTCCTTGGGTCGCTTGGATATTTGGGCGAGTCTCTTGGACCATTTTTGGCAAAAGCCCTTTTTTGGTTTTGGATTGAATCACGCGGTTCTGCTCGCGGAACCGGCGCGCACGATGAGCGGCGGAACGATGGCGTTTGTTACGACTGCGCCGGAAAGCGCGTATGTCGCCGGGCTGGTCGAGACCGGCGCGGTCGGTTTTATCGCGCTGATGTTTTTTCTCGCGCGCGGGCTTGGGTGCGCGTTTCAAAACGCGCGCGCGGACGCGCGCCAGATCGGTATTTTTGCCGCGCTCGTTGCGCTCTTGTGCGGCAATCTGACCGTCGCCGCGTTGACGACGGATCAAAATGGAATGTTGTTGGGTCTGCTCACCGGATTGGTTTTTGCGAAATGGAACCCGGCATAATCGAACCCAAGCCGGCGACGATGCGGCGCGTTCTCTCGTTCGCGACGATCACCGCGTTTGGATTTTTTCTGGGACGCGTCAGCGGGTTGGTGCGCGAGATGGTCGTCAGCGCGCAATTTGGATTGTCGGCGGAGCTCGACGCGTACTTTATCGCGTTCTTGGTGCCGACGATCATCAACAATATTATCGCCGGCAGCGCGATCACTGCCGCCGTGATGCCGGCGTTCGCGCGCGCGCTCGCCGCGAATCGCCGCGATGAATTTTGGCGCGTCGCGAGCATCATTAGCAGTTTTGTTTTGCTCGTCACCGGCGCGCTGACGGTGATCGGAATGCTCGCGAGCCAAGCGATCGTTGCGGTTTTGGGCGCGGGCTTGGCACCGGCAACGCAAGCCCTCGCCGCGAATTTGTTGGTCATCATGATGCCGACGCTTTTGTTGGGCGCGGGCTTGAATATGTTGATGGCGCTCCTCAACGCGCTCGACCGGTTCACCGCGCCGGCGCTGATTTTTCTCATCCTAAATCTCGGCATCATCGTCACCGTTTTTTTTCTATCGCCGATCATCGGCGTCCACGCGGTGGCGTGGGGATTTTTGCTCGGCGTTGGCTTGCAGGTCGCGCTCCAATTTTTCGAACTCGCGCGCGAACGCCCGCAGTTTCGCTGGACACTGGATTGGCACCATCCCGTTTTAAAAGAAGTCGGCATCGCCTTTCTCCCGATCACCGCGCTCGCGATTCTCGCGCAAATCAATATCGTCGTGGATCGCGCGATGGCGGCGACGTTGCCGGCGGGGAGTATTAGCGCGCTCGCGTACGCGGATACAGTTCTCGGGTCGTTCTACGCGCTCGGCATTAGTTTGGGCATCGCGGTTTTTCCGAGTCTCAGCCGGATGGCGGCGCTGAACGATTTGGCAAGCACGGCGCGCACGATAATCGCCTCGATGCGACTGCTCATTTTTGTTCTCGCGCCGCTGACGTTTTTGCTCATTCCCTTCGCGCCGCAAACAATTGGGTTGCTGTTGGGACGCGGACGTTTCGATCTCGCCGCGATCGATGCGACCGCGCAAGCGCTCGCGATGTACGCGGTCGGCTTGATCGCGTTTGCCGCGCTGTACGTGTTGCAACGCGCGTATTACGCATCCGCCGATAACGCGATTCCGCTTGTCGTCGGATTGATCGGCGCGTTCGCGCACGTTGCGTTGAATTGGGCGTTCATGCGCGCGTGGGCGCACGCCGGCATCGCGCTCTCGACATCGGCGACGGCGATTGCCAGCGCGGCGGTTTTGCTTTTCTTGTTGCGCCGGCGTTTGCGCGATTTGGAATTGAAAAACACATTCACGTTTCTCCTTCGTTGCGCCTTGCTGGCGTTCGCCGCGACGTTTGCCGCGTCGACCATTTTCGACGCGTTGGGTTTGGGCAGTGAGTCGGTTGCCGCGCGCATCGTCGGCGTTCTGTTCGCGCTGATGGGCGGCGCGTTATATTTCGCGCTCGCGCTCGCTGCGCGTATTCCGGAGAGTGCGTTGGTTTGGCAGACTGCCGTAGGATTTTTGAAACGCCAATGAATATTTGCATGTTCACTCGCGTGATGCCCGCGCACGGAATTGGCGGGATGCAAGACCACGTCCTCGCGCTCAGCGCGGGGCTTGCCGCGCGTGGGCATCGCGTCTCCGTCATGACGACCGCGCGCGCGGATGGCGTCGAACACGCGCGCGTCGACGATGTCGAGATTTTTTATTTGAAAGCGACGCGCGTCGGTCGCTATTCCGCCGCGTTCTGGCGCGATTCAGCGCGCCGCGCGCGCGATTTGCATTCCACGCAGCCGTTGCACATTTTGCACAGCCACAGCATCGGCGCGTACGGCGTTTATCGCGCGGGTCTGCCGCGCCAATGGCGCATCCCGCTCGTTGCGTCCCTGCATGGCACGCACCTCGATGTGCTGACGACGACGTGGCACACCGATTTTTCGCTCGCGCGTCCGCTCGGCATCGCGCGTTTCGTCGGCATTACGGTGCAGATGCTCGCAAATTACGCCGCGCGTGATCTCGGCTTTATCCGCGCCGCCGACCGGCTGATCGCGACGAGCGACGCGGATCCGTGGAAATATCAAACGCTCTATCGCGTGCCGCCGGCGCGCATTCGCAAAGTGTATAATGGCATCGATACGCGCCTCTTTGCGCCGCCCGCCGATTCCGCGGCGCTAGATGATCTGCGCCGGCAATGGCAGATTGGCGCGGATGAAAAAATATTGCTCGCGCTCGCGCGTTTGCAAAAAGACAAAGGCGTGCAAAATGCGATTGCAGTTTTGCCGCGCGTGTTGGAAAAAGTTTCTGCGCATCTCGTGATCGTCGGCGACGGCGATTACCGCGCCGCGCTCGAGGCGCAGACGCGCGCGCTGGGCGTGGGTGACCGCGTGCATTTCGTCGGCGCGTTGCCGCTGGCGGAATGCACGCGCTATTTCAATTTGTGCGATGTCTTCGTCGATCCGACGCTCCGCACCGATGGCTACGATTTGACGATTGCCGAAGCGATGGCGTGTGTCAAGCCGGTGATCGTTTCTGATGTCGGCGCGAATTCGACGCTCGTCGACGCGGCGACCGGTATTCTCATCCCGCGCGGCGATCACGCCGCGCTCGCGCGCGAGATTTTTCGCGTGTTGGAAAATCCACGCGCGAGTTTGGAAATGGCGCGACGCGCGCGCGAAAAAATTATTGTGCAGTTTAGTGCGGACGCGATGGTGAGCGGCATTGAATCCGTGTATCGCGAAATGGCGAATCGTGCCGATTGATTCCGTCATCGAGAGAGACTATCTCAACGCGGTCGACGCGCGCCTCAATTCGTACGACGCGTATATTGATTATCAAATGCACGAGGCGCGGCGGGCGCTCGCGTTTCTATCGCGCTTTTTCAACCCACACGGCGCGCGCGTGCTTGAGATTGGGACTGGAATGGGCGGCAAGGGCATTGCGTACGCGCGTGCGGGAATGAACGTGACTGCCCTCGATGTGGATACTGAGGCGCTCCGGCGCGCGCAGCGCGCGGCGAAAGCACGCGACGCGGCGATGTGTTTTTTGACCGGCGACGGCGCGTTGCTGCCGTTTCCAGAAAATTATTTCGATGCGGTGCTGTTGGATAGCGTGATCGAGCACGTGCGCGATCCGTTGGCATTGCTGATGGAATGCCATCGCGTTCTAAAACCCGGCGGCGTGGTCTTTGTCGTCTTTCCGCCCTTTTACGGACCGCTTGGCGGTCACATTGACGATTACATCTTGTTGCCGTGGTTTCATCTTTTGCCGCGCGGCGCCGTAAAACGCGCGTTGCAAACGCGTCCGCCCCAGCCCGGTTTTTTGGCGCCGCTCGATGCGTATGCCGTGTACTTGACGCTGAATGGGTTGACGGTGTTTCAATTTCGCCGCGCCGCGCGCCGCGCGGAATTTCGCTTCGATTATTTGCGCGTGCGACCGTTTCTGACGCATCCCGGCACGCGCCTGGCGGTTGGGCTATTTGCCGCGTTGCGACAGCGCGGCAGAGGATTACGCAACGTCGTTCAACGCATGCGTCGCGAATTCACGCTCGGAACGTTTTTGTTATTCATTTTGCTGAGCGCGATTTCGCCGCTCGTGTTCGTGCCGATTCTGCAAGAAATCGCGGCAGGCGGTTGCAAAGCGATCCTTCGGAAATCTCCCGCGTGAAGAAACAAACTTGGTTTTTGATTTTGCTCGGTCTCGCCATTCGCTTGTTCATCATTTTTCCCGGACCCTTCGAGTCGCCCGTCGAGGCGCTGATGAACAAGGCGGATTTGCGGAATTATTATTGGCCCGCGCAGACCGCATTGACCGGCGCGAATCCGTACGCGTTGTGGGCAAGCGGGCAGTCCGGCGAATTCCGCGCCGATCTCGCGCCGCTCGAACTGCTTGTCTATGTCGGCGCGGTGGCGGTCTGGAACGATATGCGCGCGATTCAGATTGTTTTTGCGCTCTGCGATGCGATCAACATCGCGTTACTCGGTATTCTGCTTGCGCGTTCGCGTTTGCGACTGCCGTTCCAAATATTTTACGCGCTCGGTCCTTTGACGCTGTACGATCTCGCGCTCGTCCCGCAAGACAAGACGATGCTGCTCACGCTGACGTTTTTGATTTATTATTGGCTCATCCGCCCGGCGAATTATGCATTACCCTTGACCCCTTTTCGACTCTCTTCCGCAACACTTGCGATTGCTGCCGCCGCATTGCTCGCCTCGTTCAAATGGCTGAGCGGGTTCTACATTCTTCCGCTCTTATTTTTCACTTCCCCGCGCCCGCGCGATTTTTTCGCGCGCGGCGCGCTGTTTGGCGGCATCATTGCGCTCGCGCATCTGCCATGGTTTCCGGCGTGGGTGTATGTGTACGAATTTCGCGCGAGCCGCGTCGCGTGGCCCGGGCACATTGCGCCGGCAAATTTTTTGCGGTTTCTCGACCTCTATAGCTCGAGTTTTCTCGTTATCGCTCTCCTCGCCGCGCTCTTGATCATTTATTTTCTCTTTTGGCGTAAGCGCTTGGATATTTTTGAAACGATCGCGCTCGCCGCCGGCGCAGGCATTCTGCTGACGCCGGATATGGATCCGGTGCATCTAGCAATCGTCGTGATTTATCTTTTGCTCGTCGTGGATTGGACGAGCCGCGCGCGGCTGCTCTGGGTGTGGGGCGCGAGCAGTTTTGTCGCGGCGGTCTATCTATTTTCCACGCGCGCCGGCTTTACGCGTTGGGGCTTGCCGGATTTTCGATTGCTGACCGGCGACTATGGATCGCTGCCAATGATTTTGGAATCCTACGTATTGTTCGCCGGAGTGTTTACATTTTATTTATGGGACAAAGCGCGTCGGCACGCGGTCGGCAGGGCGGTGTTGACCGATGATCATTGACCTCGCCGACACCAAAGAGCGGGCGTTGCCACACGCGCAGACGCGCGAAGATTATCTGGTTTATCTGAAGCATGTCGCGCTGTACGATTTCGCGAAATCGTACAGTGAGGATAAAACTGTATTGGATTTGGGTTGCGGCGAAGGCTACGGGAGCGCCGCGCTCGCGCGCTCCGCGCGATTTGTGGTCGCGGCGGATTATGACTTCGCCGCCGTTGCACACGCCGCGCAAAAATATGGAACCCAAAGTGAATTGCGCTCCCACGCGCCGTCCATCGGCGGCGCAGGAGTCGCCTCCACTGATCGCAGAGCGCGCCTCGCGTTTGTGGTTTGCGACGCGCAACGCCTGCCATTTCAGTCGGACGCGTTTGGCGTCGTCGTCTCTTTTGAAGTGATCGAGCACATTCCCAACGTCGCGCACTATCTCGCCGAAATCAAACGCGTCAGCGCGGCGGCGCTGATTTCAACACCCAACCGGGCGCTGCGTCTCTTGCCATTTCAAAAACCGTGGAACCGTTATCATCTGCGCGAATACGCGGCGCAGGATTTCGCACGAACGCTCGCCAGCGTTTTTTTGCGCGCGCAAGTGCGTGGGGTGACAGCAACGCCGGTAATTCTAGAAACTGAAAAGCGCCGCGTCAAACAAAACCCGTTGATCGCGTACCCCAAAATGCTCGCGCAGATGCTGTCGCCGCGCGCGGTGCGGACCGTGGCAAAACGCCACCCGCCGCAACCGGCCGCGCCGCCGGCATTTTCGACGAATGACTATTCTGCTCAAGATTTTTTTGTGACCGACGAGACTAAAGAATGCATCAACCTATTAGCCGTTTGCGCGCGGTGACGATGCGCCTCGCTAGTTGGAATTGGCTTTTGATTGGCGCGGTCGCGCTCGGCGCCGCATTGCGTTTGTGGGGCATTCCATTCGGCTTGCCGTATCTCTATCACCCGGACGAGGGCTTGCCGGTCACGATCGCGCTGCGCGTTTTGCAGACCGGCGATTTCAATCCGCATTTTTTTCATTGGTCGTCGCTCTTGTTTTACTTGAACGCGTTCGTGTACTATGGGTTCTTTATTTTCGGGCGCATCACCGGCAGATTTACAGAGATCGGCGACCTGGCTTATCCGGATGTCGAAGCGATTGCGGTGGGCAGGGCGATCGTGCCGGAAGAATTTCTGCTCGGTCGCGCGCTCACCGCGATTTTCGGCGCACTCACGCTGATCGCCATTTATGCGGTGTGCCGCAAAACCGGCGCGCCGCGTTGGGCGAGTGGGCTTGCCGCCCTTTTGCTCGCCGTCGAAACGATTAGCGTTCGCAACAGTCAGTTTATTCGCCCGGATATTTTTTTCATTTTTTTTGCGCTCGTTGCAATTTACTTTTCACTCGCGATTCTCGATGACGCGCGCCCGCGTAATTATTTGCTCGCCGGCATCGCGGCCGGGCTGGCGGCGTCGTTCAAGTACAACGCGGCAGTCGTTTGCCTCGCGATTTTGGCGGCGCACCTATTGCGGCTTGGCTGGCGCGGCTTATTCCGACGCGAAATTTATTTTGCCGGCGCGCTGAGTATCGCAACCTTTATCGCCACGACGCCGTATGCGCTGCTCGACCTCTCCACGTTCATTCGAATCGGTCCCCTCCAAGCTGCCGAGATTTATGCGACCGGTCACGCCGGCGCGGAAGGCAACACGTTTTATTGGTACTTGAATTTCTTTTGGGGGGCGTTCGGCGTCACGGCATTCTTGGCGTTGTTCGAAGTTGCCGCGATCTTGTGGCGACGGGACGCGCGTGGGATTGTTGTTTTGGTTTTCCCTGCCGCGTATTTTTTCCTGATCAATTTGTACACAGTGCATTTCGAGGAAACGGCATTGCCGTTAATTCCGTTTTTGTCGATTTTCGCCGCGCAATTCCTCGCGCGCCTCGCCGAAGGGCTCACGCGGCGAGTCACGCCGCGTCTGTTACGCTGGAGTATCGCGGCAGGAATTTGCGGGTTGGTTCTGCCGATGCTGATCGCCACTGTGAATCACGACATTCAGATTTTGCAGCCGGAAAGCCGCGAATTTGCGCGCGCGTGGATCGAGAAAAATGTGCCGGCCGGCGCGCGCGTCGCGGTCGAATCGTACGCGCCGTATGTGGAACGCCCGCGGTTTATGGTCGAAGGTTTCGAGGGGATGATCGAGCATCCGCCCAAATGGTACGAGCAGAATGGCTTTGAATATTTGGTTTTTAGTTACGGCTCCTACGGGCGCTTTTACGAAAACGCTGCGCAATATCCGGATCAACTCCAACGCTACGACGATTTTTTCAAACGCTATCCGACCGTCGCGCGTTTTGATCAGAACGGCTACGAAGTCCGCGTTCTAAAAATCGAAACGCCGGAATTGCCGTCGACGCGCGTTGCCGCGCGTTTCGGGCTTTACAGCGGGTGGGCAGAACTCGTGGGGTATGATTTGCGCGCGCCCAATTGGATTAGCGGCGAAACGCAACGCATCGGCTTTCATTGGCGCGCGCTCGGGGCGCGGCGTGAACCGCTCATGCTGACCGCGCGCTTGATCGATCGCGATGGACGCGCAATTGCGGAATCGCGCGGACCGTTGTTTGGCGACGCGTACGTGACCGGTGCGTGGCCCGAAGGGATCGCGCGCTCGGGGCTCGATTTTCCAGTGCCGGGAAACGCGCGGACGGGTTTGTATCGGATGCAACTCGAAGTGGACGGCGGCGGCATCGGGCGTGTGTCGGTGCTGTCGTATGCCAATCAGCCGATTGCCGATAAATTGTTCATCGGTCCGTTCAAAATAGCCGGACCGCCGCCCGCGCGCGAAGAGTTGGCAAAAGCGCGCATGGTCGATGCGAGTTTTGCAAAGCTCATCACGCTCGTGGGCTATGCGATGAAACCGGAACCCACGCGCCCGGGCGATCCGCTGACGCTGACGCTGTATTGGCGCGCGGATTTCAAAATGCAAGACGACTATACCGTGTTTATTCATCTGCTCGACAATAACGGCGCGGTGCGCGCGCAAATCGACGCGCAACCGCGCGGCGGAAATTATCCAACTTCGATTTGGGACGCGGGCGAAGTGGTGCGCGACGACTATGTTTTGAATTTGCCTAATGACCTTGCGCCGGGCGATTATCGGATTTCGCTCGGGCTGTATCAATTCCCATCGCTCGCGCGATTGGGAATGCTCGACGCAAGCGGCAGGTTGTTGGACGACCATTTGATTCTCGACGACGTGGTGCGCGTGCGATGAGAATTGCCATCGTCGCCAGCGATTACGCGCCGTCGGTTGGCGGCGTGCAGACGGCGGTGCGCAACATCGCGCACTATTCAGCGCACGCTGGGCATTCCGTAATTATTTTGAGTTCGTTGACGGCGCGCGAAATTCCTTCGCGCGAGATCATCGAAGGAATTCCGGTTTTTCGCTTTGCGTGGGGACGCCGGCCGCTGATTTCTTTGCCCTGGCGCGCGGCGCAAACACTTTTGGGAATGGTGCGCGTTCTGCGCGAATTCAAACCGGATTTGGTCTATGTCCATTTCCTCACCATCAACGCGCTTTACGTTTTCTTGCTACACTACGTTTTGGGTTTCAAACTCGTCGTCTCTGCGCGCGGCAACGACATTCAAGGCATTCCGCTTCGCTCGCGCTTGCAACGCTGGATGCTGCCGCGTCTCTTCCGCCGCGCGAACGCGATTCTCTTTTGCTCCGCCTACGTTCAGCGCGATGCCGCGCCGTACCTGCGCGCTGTTCCGCCGCACACCTACGTCGGCGTCGTCGGCGATGGGTTCAACCCGGACGAATTCGCCGGGCAACGCGCGTACGCGCATCCCGCGCGCTATTTGCTCGCGATGGGGCGGCTGGTTGAGAAAAAAGGATTCGATTTGCTGATCCGCGCGTTCGCGCAAATTGCCGGCGAATTTCCGCGCGTCGAGTTGCTGATTGCCGGCGATGGCGAAGAACGCGCGCGGCTGGAAAAAGAAATTCGCGAATTGCATTTAGAAAACCGCGTGCGATTGCTCGGCTTTGCCGATCGCACGAAAACGATCGCGCTATTTCTGGGCTGTGAGTTTTTTGTGTTGTCGTCGCGCATCGAGCCATTTGGAATCGTTGTGTTGGAGGCGATGGCAGCCGGCAAAGCCGTGCTCGCGACGCGCTCCGGCGGCGTCGTGGATTTGGTTCAGCCCGGCGTCAACGGATTGCTGGTTGAGCCGGACATTGATTCCCTCGCGCGCGGGATGCGCGAGATGTTGTCGAACGTTGAGGCAACGCGCGTAATGAGCGGGCGCGCGCCTGCGAGCATCGCGCAGTGGACATGGCAAGCGGTGACGCGGCAATTCTTGGATGTGTTTGCGAAAGTGGCTAGTGGCAAGGGACAAGGGAAGTGAGCAATAGTTCGCTTCAAAATGAAACCATCATCCTATTTGCCAATGCCGAATGGGATTGGGAGACGCGCATCAATTGCCATCACCTTGCCGCGCGGTTGGCGCAAAAAAATCGCGTCCTATTTTTGGATACCATCGGCGGGCGGACGCCCGCGCCGCGCGAGTGGAAAAAAATCCTGCGCCGCCTGCGCCGCATTGCCGGCGGTGTGCGCCAGATTTCCGAATCACTCACCGTCGTCGCACCGTTTGTCATTCCCATTTACGGTAACGAACTAATTCGCCACATCAACACCGCGCTCGTCGCCGCGCAAATCCGCCGCGCGCTGCCGCGCGGCACACGCCCGATCCTCTGGATTTTTTTGCCGGCGCTCGTTGGCATGGTCGGACGGTTTCAAGAAAAGTTGGTGATCTATCATTGCGTTGACGAACACGCCGCGAATCCGAATGTGCCGGCGAATCAAGTGCGCGCGTGGGAAAAGCAATTGCTCGCGCGCGCCGATCTTGTTTTCACGACCTCGAACACATTGTATGAAGCCAAGCGCGCGGCGAATCCCAACACGTTTTATCTGCCGAATGTCGCAGGCACGGAACTTTTCGCGCGGGTGGATTTGCCGATGCCCGATGATTTGCAAAGCATTCCGCGTCCGATTGCCGGCTACATTGGAAATATTTCCGCGTACAAAATGGACTTGGATTTGCTCGCGGCGGTGGCGCGGCGCAAACCCGATTGGTCGTTCGTGCTTATCGGACCTATTGGAAGAGGCGACCCGGCGACGGAAATCTCTAATCTCCAATCTCTGCCCAATCTCTATTTGCTCGGTGCGCGCGCGTACGCCGAATTGCCGCGCTACGTGCATGCGTTCGATGCCTGCCTCATTCCCAACCAGCTCAACGAATCGACGCGCGGCAGTTTGCCGATGAAATTTTTCGAGTATCTCGCCGCCGGCAAACCGGTCATTGCGACCGATCTGCCCACGCTCGCGGAGTTTCGCGATTACTATTATCCGATTCACGACGCGGCTGAATTTTCCGCCGCGCTCGATGCCGCGCGCAGCGAGAGGGCCGAGCGCGCCGCTGCGCGGATCGCGCTCGCGCAAAAATATTCGTGGTCGGCGCGGATGATCGAGATCGAAAAAATTGTGCTCGCCGCGTTGGCTCGCAAGCCAAAGCATTTGGGAGTTTAACGGCTTGGCATTACAATGACCGGCGATGCCGGCATCTTGGCGCATTCAGCAATTCTTCAAACGTGGGTTCGATATCGTCGCGGCAATTCTTTTGCTCATTCTTCTCTCGCCGCTCCTGCTTCTCATTGCGATTGCCATTCGCCTCTCGATGGGCAGACCAATTCTGTTCGACTGGCGCGTCGTTGGCAAAGATGGCAAGTCGTTCACCAGCTACAAATTCCGAACGATGGTACAAAACGCGGACGCGCTGAAAGAGCAATTGCGCGCGCAGAACGAAATGCGCGGTCCCGTTTTCAAAATCAAAGACGATCCGCGCGTCACGCGCGTCGGCAGAATTTTGCGTCGGTTTAGTCTCGTTGAGTTGCCGCAGTTGTGGAGCGTGCTGATCGGTGAGATGAGTTTGGTCGGTCCGCGTCCGCCCTTGCAATCCGAGTATGAAAAGTTTACCGGATGGCAAAAGAAAAAGCTTGGAACGAAACCAGGCATGACCTCGCTGTGGCAAATTCGCGGCAAGCCGGCGGATTTTGACGAGTGGGTGAAATTAGATTTGGAATATATCGAGCAATGGTCATTGTGGCTCGATTTCAAAATTTTGTGGCAGACGTTTTTGATTGTGGTGAGGGGAAAGAACTACTGAAGGGGCGCAGGGGCGCGCGGGAGCAAAGGAGAAAAAATCTCCCGTGCCCCCCTGCGCCGATGCTCCCCTGCAAGCATTGCGGAGATCACAGATGAATGTACTAGTGACCGGCGGCGCGGGCTTTATCGGCTCGCACACCGTTGATCTGCTTTTGCAAAAGGGGCATCGCGTCCGCGTGCTGGATAGTCTCACGCCGCCGGTGCATCGCGATGGACAATTGCCGGCGTACGTTCCGCGCGACGTGGAATTTATTCGCGGTGACGTGCGCGAGCGCGCGGCGTGGGAACGCGCGCTCGACAGAATCGACGCGGTCTTTCATCTCGCGGCATATCAGGACTATCTCACCGATTTCTCGAAATTTTTTCACGTCAACACGGTCGGTACCGCGCTCTTGTACGAAATCGTCGTCGAAAAGAAACTGCCGGTGCAGAAAATTGTCGTCGCGAGTTCGCAATCGGCGTACGGCGAAGGCAAATACGAATGCGCGGAGCATGGCATTCAGTATCCGCCGCTGCGCACCGAAGCGCAATTGCTGCGCCGCGATTGGGACGTGCAGTGCCCGCTCTGCACGCACAAAATGAAATGGCTCGTCACCGACGAGGCGCGCGTCACGCCGCACAATCAATATGCGATGTCGAAATACACGCAAGAAATGCTGGCGCTGAATTTTGGCAAACGCTACCAAATTCCCACCGTCGCGCTGCGTTATTCGATCACGCAAGGTCCGCGCCAATCGTTCCGCAACGCCTACTCCGGCGTCCTGCGCATTTTCACGACGCGGCTCTTGAGCAATCAGCCGCCGGTCGCGTACGAAGATGGCGCGCAATTGCGCGATTATGTTTCCGTGCATGATGTGGCGCGCGCGAATGTTTTGGTGATGGAGGACGCGCGCGCTGACTATGAGGTGTATAATGTCGGTGGGGGGCGCGCGGTGGCCGTGAGCGAGTACGCGCAAATGGTTGCCCGCGCGCTCGGCAAAAACATCGCGGCGCAATTTCCGGGGCAGTACCGTTTTGGCGACACGCGGCACATTATTTCCGATATTAGCAAACTCTGTGCGCTCGGCTGGGCGCCGCAAGTGCCGCTCGAAAAAATAATTGAAGAGTACATCGCGTGGGCGCGCGTCCAGCCGGATGTGGCGGATTACTACGCGGAGGCGGAGCGCGAGATGTTGGAGATGGGGACGATACGCGTCTCGCCATGATGAGCGGCATAGAAGTTGGAGGTTGGAAGTTAGAAGTTGGAGGCGCGCGCTTTCCAACCTCTAACTTCCAACCTCCAAAACACCAAATACCATGTTGATAGCCAGAGCGCCTGTCCGCATTTCCTACGCCGGCGGCGGCACCGATCTGCCGGCGTATTACGAACAATTCGGCGGGGCGGTGCTCAGCACCACCATCAATAAATATTTCTACGTTTTTTTGCAAGTCAGCGGCGACGACACGATTCAAATCACCTCGTCCGATTACCGCACGTTTTATCGGCATGATGGCGATACGCCGATGCTGTTCGACGGCGATCTTAGCTTGCCCCGCGCGATTCTGAACCATTTCAGTTTGCAGCGCGGCATTTCGTTGTTCCTCGCCTCCGAAATTCCGCCCGGCACCGGCTTGGGATCGTCGAGCACGGTGACGGTTGCGATCATCAAAGCGGTCGCGACGGCGCGCGGATTATTTTTATCCAAGCAGCAAATCGCCGAACTCGCGAGTCAAATCGAAATCGAAAAGCTTGGCGCGCCGATCGGCAAGCAGGATCAGTACGCCGCCGCGTTCGGCGATTTGAATTTGATCGAGTTCACGCGCGAGGGTGCGACGGTAACGCCGGCACGCATTTCGCCGGAGACGCGGCGCGAGTTGGAGCGCAGCACGCTGCTCTTTTTCACCGGCGGCTCGCGCGAAGCCGCATCCATTCTCAAGGAGCAAAAGCAATCAAGCGAGCAGAGCGATGCGCGCGTGCTCGCCGCGTTGCATGCGGTCAAGCAGATGGCGTACCAAGCGCGTGATTGTTTGGCGCGCGGCGAAGTCGCGGAAATTGGAAAACTCTTGGACGCGAATTGGCAGAATAAAAAGCAATTTGCCGGCGGGGTAACGACGCCGTTTATTGATGAATGTTACGCGCTGGCCTTGCAGAATGGCGCGCTGGGCGGCAAGCTGACCGGCGCGGGCGGCGGCGGATTCCTGATGATTTTTTGCGAACCGAAATTTCAAACGCGCGTGACGGAAGTCTTGGAAGCGCGCGGATTGAAACGCATGGATTTCCGTTTTGAGAGCGAAGGCGCGCGTGTGTTGGTGAACGCGGGGTTGCGGATTCCAGAGAGCGCGTATTCAGTCTAGAGCAGCGGACAGTAAGCAGTAGACAGCGACTTAAACCGAAATAGGAATTTGAGCGCGATCTTCTAATCGTTTTCGGCACTGAGTTGTTGTTCCAGATACCATGGCTTCTGGGGAGATCAAATGAGTGATGAAACCGCAAAAAGGTACAAGATATTCATCAGCTCAACGATGACTGATCTTCAAGATGTACGCGATGCGGTAGCTGATACTATCCTGCAACTGGGACATGAGCCGGTTCGTGCTGAAATATACCCGGCTCAGCCCACTTCATCGCGTGAAGTTGTCTTACAAATGGTTCAAGAGGCTGATATCCTACTAGGAATCTATGTCTCTAGGTATGGTTATGTTCCACCTGGCGAGAAAATTTCTGTTATAGAAATGGAGTTTGAGGCGGCAAAACAACTCGGCAAGGAAATTCTGATCTATGTTGCTAAGGCTGAAAGCCGACAATCAGAAATGGAAGGTTTCCTCCGCAGAGTAGAAGACTTCGATACTGGCTGGTTTCGAAGGCCCCACTTTACGACTACCGAGCAGTTAATAAAATGGATAAAGGAGGACATTAGTGACTTGATAGAGGGTCCTAAGTTTCATCTCTTCACATTCAAAGAGTATGCCAGAAGGCTTAGTACATGGACGCTCAAGTACAAAGAGAGTAGTTGGGGTGGCCGATACACCGAACTGATGGTGAAATCTATGGATATTCTGCTATATGCGCGAAGGCGAGGTATAGAACACGCGGGTTCAACATTTATCAGTGAAGTTATAGATCACAATCAGGTCGTTCTCATCGTTGGAGAAGCTGGCTCTGGCAAAACCACAGCTCTTTTACATGCAATCAAAGCAGAAGCGGAACGAGTTGTGAAAAATCAGAATGGAAAAGTGCCAGTTTTTGTCGCGTTAAATGCTTGGACCGAGGGGCAAGATCTCGAAGCGTTAATTCTCTCAAGCCTTGCCTCACTTGGGAAGCACCTTGACAGACAGGTGTTGCATACTTACTTGTCTGGAGGACGGTTTCTGCTAGCTTTTGACGGCATTAATGAAATTCCGTACCAGCGCCGCGCAAGAAACGCAGAGAGAGAGCTAGCAGTTTTTATTGAGAAAAACGCGCAAAATCATATCTTGGTCACAACCAGACCCGTCGGATACGAACCGAAAGTTTTCGAAAGTTGGCCGATTTTTGAAATCCAGCCGCTTGATCGTGAAAGCATTTTGACCTTTGTCAGAATGTATTTGGGGGATGATTTGGGAAAACGTCTTTTCCAGAGGCTTGGTGGGGAAGAATCAGCACGGTGGCAAAAAGCCCATTCTCTAATCACTCTTGCCCGGAATCCATTGCATCTTTGGATGTTAACTGAGACTTACCAGCAGTTTAACGACGTACCACAGAATAGAGGTGCATTAATCAAATCCTTTACTGAGTTCATATTGCAGGCTCGTGAGCGAGGAAAAGCAAGCCGATATGGTCTACAGGTCAAGAACCATTTGCTTCGTGCTCTCGCATTCGAGATGATAGAGGCCGGAGAGATTGTAAGAACAACTCAGGAGAAAGCATTGAGAATTCTTTCTGCTACTTCCAACAAGCTTAAAGATCAAGGTCTTCTCGAACCCCAAGTTACGGTTCTAGATTTGTTGGATGAAATACGCGCAAACGGACTCATCCATCTTGAGAATAGTAATTCGGCCCATTGGAATCATCAATTGTTCCAAGAGTTCTTTGGTGCTTTGGATCTTGTTCACAGGTTCGAAGCAGGCATATCAATATGGCGGCAGTTAAACAGTGCCGATTGGAAGGAATCCGCTGTGATGGGAGCTGGCCTGACTAGCAAGCCAGAACAGTATGTTAACGAAGTGTTGAATGGCTGGAGAGGTTTCATTGGACTGTTCTTCTTTGAAAACCCCCGCGCTCTCTTAGCGATCAATTGTATAAACGAAACACAGTTATGGGATAATGAAGAATTGCGAAAGAAGATTATTGCAGCAGCAAGATCACGACTTGCCACAGGTCTCAATCAAAGATTACTACAGTTCGGTGGAGTGATTTTTAGCAGGATTGGCAAGCCCTTTTCAAGACTGTTCCTTCGCTTGGCGAAAATGCCCTTCGGGAATTACTACGTGTTGGGGCCTGTACTTTGGGTTTTGGGGGAGTCCCACGAAAGCCGCGCTCTCACTATTCTTACGAGTAAGTTAAGAAGCCCAGACCGGGTGATCAGGTGGGTTGCCGCAGATGCATTACGAAAGCTGAAAGACCCAACTACCATTAATGACTTAGTGGAGGCTTTAGGCGACTATGATGGTGACGTGCGCTGGCAAGCAATTCAGGCACTAATCAACATAGGCGATGCAAGAGCCTCTTCCGCCATTGTTCCCCTCTTGAATCATTCCGATCCTACAACCCGATGGGCAGCTGCATTCGCCCTCGGGGAAATTGGTACCCCTGCCAACTTACCTGATTTGGAAGCGATTAGGAATACGGATCACGCGTTCGTTTGGTGGGGAGAATCCGTTAGTCAAGCGGCTGGTATCGCGATGGGTGAGATTCAAAGACGTTCCTCTGCAAAAGAGACTTTGATGGTGAGTGATATGGGGAGGCATATCTACTATGGAGCGCAGAACAATTAGTCGCAGAGAGCTATTGAAATTGATTGGGTTTGGATCCTTGATCGCTACGCTTTTCGGATATGAAACCTTAAGGCAAATGGATTCTCTCGACCATCAGGATATTGTTCGGCCCAATCTGCTTGGAACAACGTTCAGCCAACTACAATGCAGGTACTTGGGGCTGGATTTTCGAGAGACCTTTTGGGCAATCACAAATCTAGGGCTCGATATCGTGCGATTATGTACGTACTGGAACGAAATCGAAGTGGATAAGGGAGAATTTAACTTTTCCACTATTGATTGGATTATGGAGAAGGCACAAGAGGCTGATTGGCAAATTGTGTTAAGCGTGGGAATGAAGACACCGCGTTGGCCAGAATTTCACTTTCCGCGATGGGTCTCAGACAAATATGATATTAGCCGCACAGATATTCCTCTTGATAGTCTTCCCGGCCTGGCAGAAGATGCTTTGGCCTTTACACACAAAGTTGTGGAGCATTTGAAGCAATGCTCAAAAATCAAATACTGGCAGGTTGAGAATGAAGCTCTCAATCGCGCTCCTGTTGCGGGAGGGCGCTACCTGAGTGATGCGTTCGTTCGAAGGGAAATCGAATTGGTAAAACGTCTGTCCAGTCTGCAGCAAGGAATTCTGTTTACCTTTGGCATTGACCCACCATTCGCCATTCAAAGTGCAGAACTCATGATAAAGCCTATGTTCCCTGTGGTGGACGCAGTCGGTTTCGATGTTTACGTTAAAGTAGCAACCGGCGCTAGCATAATTGATTATGTCGAAGCCTCTCCACCATTTTGGTGGAATGTTAAGCGCTGGCGAGATTTCGTCACGAGTGAGCACAAAGAGGCTTGGATAGCCGAAGCACAAGCCGAGCCATGGGAGCCAAACAAGCTCGTTGCCATTGAGAAACGAAACTATCCAAGCTCTGACCCTGAGCGCGCTATAAAACTGGCTTCAAGACTCACCTCACTAGGATTTGATCCAGTTCTACTGTGGGGCTGCGAGCACTGGTATTGGCACAAGAGGCAGGGGAACAACGAATGGTGGGATGCGGTAGTTCAGTACGTCAATGCACACAAGAAATAGATTCTATTTGAAATAGCGCTTCAAGGGCGAGAATGCTCAGAAAACTGCACCCGAATTCTTATTTCGAAAAGTCTAGTAAACAGTGTGTATTGTGCAGTGATTGCGTCATGTATCGCAAAGAAAACATACTCTTGATTTTCCTGCTCCTTCTCACCGACGCGCTGGCAATTGCCGGCGCGCTTGTTTTCGCGTTCGTTGCGCGATACACGTTAGAGTGGCTGCCGCTGGTCGAACGGCTCGAGCCGATCACTTCGCGCTATCAAGTGATGATTCCGCTCGCGATTCCGTTATGGCTCGCGCTCTTTGCGCTGAATCGTCTCTACGACAAACGCTATTTGCTCGTTGGCTTGGAAGAATATCGCCGCGTCGTGATGGGTTGCACGCTCGGCATTCTCGGCGTGATCGTCGTCAGTTTCATCGAGCCAAATCTGAGCATCTCGCGCTCATGGCTCGTCCTCTCATGGATCAGCGCGATTCTCTTTGTCAGCGCGATGCGGTTTGCGATCCGCCGCGTTATTTTTCTGTTGCGCCGCCGCGGTCGCTTTATCACGCGCGCGATCATCGTCGGCGCGAATGAACAGGGCAAAGCGATTGCGCGCACGCTTTCGCCGGCTGCCGCGTCCGGCATCGAGGTGGTCGGCTTTGCCGATGATTTTCTGCCGCGCGATTCGCGCGTCGTCGACGATTTACGCGTGCTCGATCGTCCCGCCGCGCTCGCGCGTATCGCGGCCGAGACCGGGGCGAGCGAGGCGATTGTGGTGCAAGGCGCAGTCGCGTGGGAAAGTTTCATGGAGATCATCACGCGCAGCGCCTCATCGCTGAACGATCTGACGATAAAATTTTCGCCCGGCTTTTACGAGATCATGGCGACCGGCGTTCACCTTAGTTACGATGGGGTCGTGCCTCTGCTTGTATTGGAAAAAAATCGCATCACCGGGCTGGATGCGCTGATGAAGAACGCGGTGGATTATTTCGTTGCTGCGTTTGTCGCGGTAGTGCTCAGCCCGCTTTTGCTTTTGCTGGCGTTGCTGGTCAAACTCGCGACGCGCGAATCGGTTTTGGAGGGAAACCCGGTTCTGGGCAGGCGCGAGAAGATTTTTGCGACGTGGAAATATCGAACTCATCGCAAAGGACAAGACTATTCGCTCGGCGTATTCCTCTATCGCCTTGGACTTGATAAACTGCCCCAAATTTTCAATATTTTGCGCGGCGAGATGAGTCTGGTGGGTCCGCGCCCAATTCCCGTTGTGCGCGCGAGCGCTTATCAAGAATGGTTGCCAACGCTGTTGACGGTCAAGCCAGGGCTTACGGGACCCTGGGTAGTGTCCGGCGCGGCAGCCGATTCGATTGACGCGGAGATTCGCTTGGATTTATTTTACACGCGCAATTGGACGATTTGGGCAGACGCGCAGATTTTGTTGCAAACGGTGGTGCGATTGTTTCAAGGGGAAAGACCGCGCGTCGCGCGGTAGGGGCGAAGCATTCGCCAGTACAAGATTCAAATGTGAGCAAGGTTGGAATAGACCAAGCATGATCTCCCAAGACCAAGTTGTGGCGAATGCTTCGCCCTTACGCGTAGCCGCGCCCCAGCGCAGAGCAATCTTTTTAGACCGCGATGGCGTCCTCAACGTCAATCGCAAGGATTACGTGAAAACGTGGCAAGAATTTATTTTTTTGCCGCGCACGTTCGCCGCGCTCGCAAAAATTGCGTCGAGTGATTTCGTGATCGTCGTGGTGACGAATCAGTCCGCCGTGAATCGGCGACAGATGACGCAAGCGGATTTGGATGACATTCACGCGCGGATGCTCGCTGAAATTCGCCGCGCCGGCGGGCGGATCGACGCGATTTATTTTTGTCCACACGATCCGGCGGAGAACTGTGCCTGCCGCAAGCCAAAGACCGAGATGCATCGCCAAGCCGTGCGCGAATTTGGGATTGATGCCGCGCGCTCGTACGGGATTGGCGATGCCCGCGAAGATGTGATCGCCGCGCAAAGCATCGGCGCGGGGGCGATTCTGGTGCAATCGGGCAGGGGTGCGGAGCAGCGCGGAAAATTGTTGGCGGAACGCAATTCCAATTTTCAAACGGCTAATGATTTGCTGGATGCAGTGAACTGGATTTGGGAGCGCGAGAAACTGGAAAAATAGGACGCGGAGGAACGCGGACGAACGCGGATTTTTCTGAATGAAACAAGTGGCATTGCTTTTGCAAATTGGGGCGCGGCGGCTGGTGCGACTCGAAATTCCGTTACTCGCACTAATCTATCTTTATTTTGTTTTGACCGATCAACTGCCGCTGATTGCGATGGCGTTGATCGCGCTGATTTGGCTTGCGCGCAAATGGACGACGGGGTCATTCACTCGCCGCACGCCGCTCGATCTGCCGATTCTTTTTATTTTGGGTTGGTCGCTCGTCAGTCTGTCCGTTTCGATCAATTGGGCAACGAGTCTGCCAAAAATCTACGGCATTTTGCTCGGCGCGGCTTTTTGCTACGCCATTGCCAACCAAATCCAAACGCGCGCTGATCTGGCGCGCGCGGCGTTTTGGCTGGTGCTGGCTTGCGCCGGCATCGCGGTGGTCGGTTTGATTGGCACGGATTGGGCGCAGGGAAAAATTGTGGGCGCGGCATTTGTTTACGATCGCCTGCCGCGGTTCATTCAAAATATTCCGCGCTCGATCGCCGGCGGATTCGCGCGCAACGGTGTGGGCGGGACGATTGCGCTGACGATTCCGTTGCTGGCGGCGTTCCTCGTAAGTCCAAAGTCCAAAGTCC
>JACQGS010000182.1 GCA_016199405.1 Chloroflexota bacterium
ATTTGAAGCTGTTCGAAACGACGTTGGACGGCGATCTTGCGCATTGGACACCTGCCTGAAAGGAATGACACCCATTTTACTCAAAAAACACCTTTGGGAGCAAACTGACACCCAGTCAGGTCCGCGCCAGTTCATCTTCGTTGTAAGACAAGTTGGCAACTTGTCCTACAAATATTGCGGCAATCGCGTCCCACGTCAGCGGACTGCGAAACGCGGACAGTTGGCTGATGAATTGCTGTTCGCGCGCGGGCAAACTGTTGTACGCAAATTCCAGAATGCGCACGTTCTTGTCGGCATCGAGCGGATTTATTTTCGGCGCGTGCCGGATGTCGCCGCCATAGCGCGGGTCTTGCGCCAGCGTGCCGGCGAGCAGGCGCAGTGTCAGCGGATGAAAAGCATACGGCGCGCCCGCCGCGATAATTTCCGCGCGTGCGCCGATGACGCCTTGCGCGTGAAAAAATTCGACCGCGTCCGCCGCATCCATTCCCGCGAGTTCTGCGCGCCGCACGCCGTTCAGGTCGTCGAGTTCGCGCGGATGCAGGCGCGTCGTGATGAGCGCTTTGCTCAAACCGCTCGCGATGTTTTTCAAAAAGACGCCGACGTTCGGGTCGGCGCACGCGCGATAATCCTCGCGCGCGTCCGCGTCCACCTCATCGCCGCGATACGCCGCGTCGAGCCGCGCGTACGCGCGCAGAACGCGCTCGAACCCATCGAGGACAAAGAGAAAGCGTTTCTGCCGCAGGAGATTCGTCAGCGCGTCCACGCGTTCGCGGTCAGAGCCGATGCTTTTTGGATTCAGCGCGCCGCCGCTCGCGTATTCAATTGCGCGCGCGAGGAACTGACCGAAATCGCGCTCGTCGTAGAAACTCCACCACAACACGCCCTCGACCGGCATGCCGAGCGAAAAAATTTCCTGCGTCCACACCCACGCGAGCGCGCTCTTGCCCATCCCGCCAATCGCGACCCACGCTAAAATCGCGCGCGCATCGCGCGTGAACCATTCGGTCAACAGCGCGCGCTCTTTGTCGCGCCCGGTAAAATTCGCTTGCAGTGGATACGTGTGCGCGAAATACGGCACCGGCGGAAGCGGATGCGCGATCACCGCGACGCCGCCGCGTTCGACGATCACGCGCGAAAGGTCGGGAGAAATTCTCGCGAGCAAATCTTCGGGCGTCGTGAATTCTTGGCGCAGAAATTTGTCAACGCGTTTAAGAAACTCTTCGAGCTTTTTCTTTTTCGATTCGTCTTGTTCGACAAACTCAAGCAACCATGGTTGCTTTGTGCCGACGCGGTAGCACAGAATTGTTTTCTTGTGTTCAAGCGCGTGGTCGAATTCTTGCTCGGTGATGGATTTCGTTTCGCCGTCGGGAATCGTGCCGTAGCGATGCGCGTAAATGCCGACGAACATATCGCATTGCTCCACCGCTTTCAGCGCGGCGGCTTTTGGCTCTTCCGTCCGCGCGCCGAAATATTCCATCCCCTTGAATTGCTGGTCGAGTAAATTCACCGCGCGCTCGACGGCTTTGCGGTATTCGATGAGATCAATGTAGGTGGAAGAGACGAAGATTTTCATAGCGTCTGCCTCACCCTCCCCTCAACCCCCTCCCTCTCCTGCCCTTCGACTTTGCTACGCTCCGCTCAGGATGAATCAGGAGAGGGAGGGGGCGCAATCAAATGGATTTGAAATCAACGCGCAACGGGGGTGGGTGAGATCTGCTTGCATCATAAAACAAAACGGCTGAGTCTGTCAATCGCGTTTGCAATCAACAACCCAGCTCAATACACCTTCCGTGATCTGACTCACGCGCATCCGTAAGGGCGAGGCATTCGCTCAGTCAAGGTTTCATTGGAATCATTCTGGCATTCCTCCAGCGCGTTTCAATTGCGAACAAGACTTGGCGAATGCCTCGCCCCTACCGCGCGTCAAAACCTCAGCCGCATGAAATCCTCTCCGACCATCACCTTGCCCTTGAAACTTTTCGCGGCGGCGGCGCGGAATTTTGCCGCGCGCATTTTCGGCGGCAGATGCACCAACACCAATGTTTTCACGCCGGCATGACGCGCTTGACTGCCGGCTTGCCGCGCGCTCGAATGACCGATCAGAGAATGGTCGAGCGAGGTGGCTTCGTGCAACAGATAATCCGCGCCGTGCGCGAGTTCGATCACCGCATCGCATTTTTCCGTGTCACTCGAGTACGCGACCGTCTGGGCGGTGCGTTTGGACATGATGCGCAACGCGATCGAAGGCACCGTGTGCTGAGTGCGCGCGGCGGAGACCGAAAATTCCGGCGTCGTCAGAATCAAACTAATGTCGCGTTCGGCAATCGCCAGCGGATTAAATGTCAATGGATAAAATCCCAGCGGTTTCCAACTTTGCCATTCGAATGCTTCCATCAACGCGTGCGCGGCATTCAAGGTTTCCGGCAAGCCGTGCACACGCAATTCTTTTTTCCGACCCGCCAGCCACAAATCCATTAGGAAAATCGGCAAGCCGTACAGATGGTCAGGATGATGATGCGTAAGAATGACGTCGTCAATGGAATGCAAATCAATTTTGAGTTTGAGCAAGTGTTGGATCGGACTGCCGGCGCAATCAATCAGAATCGCGCCGCGTTCGCCCTTGACGAGCAGGTACATATTTTCGCGCGCGGCATCGCTGAGCGCCGCGCCGGTTCCTAACAGAATCACTTGAGCCATGCTATCTCCCATAAATCCACAGTACGATTTGCGGCGTGACGTTCGCCTCGACCCATGCGGCGACGAGCAAAAGCGGCAGCACGATAAAGACAAACACTTGGACCAATTCCGCGAACGCGCGCAATAGATTTTCGCCCGCCGTCATCCCCGCCGGCGGCGCGATCATTGACGCGCCGAGACGCAACGCGAACGCGGTTGCCAGAATCGCGGCGGGCAATTCAAAAATGCCATGCGGCAAAATGAACGCCGCGAGAAAAGTGACGGGATCCAAACCGAGCGGCGCGGCTTGCGCAGCCAGAAAGCCGACCAAGCCCATCGGCGCGGCAAGCAGGATCAGCGCGAGACTGCCGAATGAAAAAACGCCGAGCAATGCCGAGAGCAACAGCGCGCGCACATTGTGCGAAAAAATCGAGCGCGTGTCCAAGTTCGGCAGAAAATCATAACCGGGCAACGTAAACTGTTGTTTGAACGCGTCGGCATTGAAACGGAAAAGTGGAATCGCCTCTGCCGGCAAGGGATGTTGCGCTGCGAACAATGCGCCCAAGCCGCCGCCGATCAACAGCGTTAACACGGTCACGCCAATCGCCGCTTGGTTTTCGCGCAAGAGGCGCGGCAATTCTTGCGTGTAAAGCGAGATGAGCGAGAAACGTTTGCCAGCGGCGCCGGAAAAATAACCGCGCAACTTGCGCCACGTCGAGCCGAAATTCAATTCGTCGATCTCACGCGCGAGTATTTCTTCGCGGTTGAACGTGCGGATGCCGGTGCGAATGAGAATAATATCCGCAACAAAGAGCGCGGCAATAATGTACCACAGCACATCGTACTGTCCCCAAAAGAGCAAAACGCTTTCGCCTTGCAACAGAAACGCCATCGGGATGATGATGAACGAGGCAAGCAGATTTGCCGCGCGCACGCTCGTCGTGTGGCTGGAAACGACCACCGCGCCGGCAACCATTACGAGCGACTCCATCGTCGTCAACAGCACGATTTGAAAAAACACAATCCATTCCGGCACATATTGAATCGTCAAGAACAAGCCCAGCAGATACGAACCGACGCCGAGATAACTTGCGAACAGCGGCAGCAGCATCGCGGACAGCAATTTGCCGAGATAAAGCGCGGTGTCGGTCACCGGCGTGCCGAGCAGCGGCTCTAGACTGTTACGCTCCTTCTCGCCGACAAACGTTTCAAGCGCGATGATGAGCGAAAACGAAATCGGAAAAAATCCGACGATCATCATCGCGAACGGCACCAGCCGCAACGGAATAATCGTCGCGTTGTACTCTTCGACGAAATTGATCGCGACGCGCGTCGAAAAGTTCATGATCCACGGAAAGACGAGCGTCAAGATAATAATCGGCGCGACGATCCGCCAATCGCGCAGAGAATCGCGAATTTCGCGGCGAGTGATGATGAAGGCGTCGGTAAGCATATTCAAGTCGCAGGTTGCAAGTCGCAGGTCGCCGGCCACAAGTCGCAGGTCGCAGGTTGCAGGTCACAAGGCGCAGGTCGCAGGTTGCAGGTTGCAGGTCACAATTCGCAAGCCGCAGGTCGCAAGATACAGGTCACAGGTTTTTGTTGCTTGCAACTTGTGACTTGAGACCGGCTGCCTCTTCCACTAACTTCAAGTAGACTTCCTCAAGACTACGCGGCATTTCGGAAAGCGACAAAACTTGCGCGCCGGCGTCGTGCAAGCGACGCAAGATGGACGGATTCGCCGTCTTGGGCGTGGACGTGCGATAACGCAAAAATAATTCGCCGCTCGCTTCGACATGCAAATGCCCGTTCAAACTATTCCACGACTGATTGAACGGTTGAGCGAGGCGCAGTTCAAAAGTCGGCTCCCCGAGCAATTTCAATTTCAGATCATTCGCCGTGCCGAGCGCGATCAACTGCCCGCGTCGAATCACCGCGATGCGATCGGCAAGCAGTTCGGCTTCGGGCAAATTGTGTGTGCAGAGAATAATCGTATGCCCTTTGCCGCGCAGATCGGCAATGGCATCGCGCACCTGCTTTGCGCTGAGGGGATCCATCGCGGAGGTCGGCTCGTCGAGGAATAAAACGCGCGGCTCATGCAGCATCGCGCGCACGAGCGCCATTTTCTGGCGCATGCCTTTGGAGTATTCACCCAGACGCCGCTCGCGCGCGTCGCCCAAACCAAACTGCTCCATCAATGCTTTCGCGCGCTGGTGGCGTACCTCGCGCGGCAAATGCTGAAGCTCGCCAAAAAAATCAAGGTATTCGAGCGCGCGCATTCGGAGATACAAGCCGGGAAATTCGGTGAGGTGTCCGACGAGATGACGCACCGCGCGGGCATCGTTCACCACATCCTGCCCGGCGATACGCGCGTAGCCCTCTGTCGGCTTGATGATCGAGGAGAGCATCCGGACGGTCGTCGTTTTGCCGGCGCCGTTAGGACCGAGGAGCGCGAGGATTTCGCCTTCCGCTACTTCAAAGGTGAGGTGGTCGACCGCGGTATTCTTTTCAAAAGTTTTGGTGAGTCCAACCGCTTCAATCAGCCGTGACAATTACTTTCCCCCGCGAGTGATTATACTCGCACATTGAGCAGATCGGCAATGGGAATAGTATCCCCCTGAAACAAAAAATGCGACGCAGTTGCATCGCATTCGATCATTTCCACAAATCTCCAAGCGGAATCTTCAATCTCGGAAAAAGCGTCGGCTCGAATACGTCGTCTTCCGATAGCGCGGCGGCGAGTTTGTAGACGCCGATCTCCAACTCGAATGCTTCAAGAGTGTGCGGGGCGGGGTCGAGCATCCAATAGTGCGGAACGCCGTGTCTCGCAAAGGTATTGGCTTTATGGATTCGATCATAGCGCGCCGTGGAGAAGGAGAGAATCTCAACAACGAGGTCAGGTACGCCGGCAATGTTGTTTTCCTTGATGATACTTTTGCGCGCTTTGGAGACACAAACGAGATCGGGCTGGATGAAATCTTCCGCGCCGAGATAAACTTCAATGGGCGCATCGAATAACTTTCCCCAGTCATTGGCTCGAAGCCAGGTCTCCAACACAAATTGCAGGTTTGCCGAAACGTTTTGGTGTTCGACTTTGGGCGCGGCAGTCACAATGAGTCCTCCTTGAATGACTTCATAGCGGTTGCCATCTTCCGGCAGCGCGCGATATTCCGCGTAAGTGATTCGCTTGGCTTTAACTGGAAGCAAAGTTTGGATTGCCATTGGCATTTCCTTTCGCCATCTATTCTACCACAAACTCCTTTTTTATTCACCTTTTTCCGGCGTTTGGATCCACCTTGAAAAACATTTTCCACGTACCATCGGTCAAGCGCACGACAAATGGATCGGTGATTTCCGTGCCGGCTTTGGCGGTTAGCCGATCACCAGGTTCTTGCGTCCAATTCACCGCGTCGGTTGAGACGAAACTGTTGAAGACCATCTGCCCGCGCTGATTGAACGCGTACAGGCGAAATCGTCCATCGTCCAATTTCACCGGCGCGGTCGTCCCAAAACCTTGTGGCGATAATTTGCCCACAAACTCGAAACTCGTCCCGCTGCTACTCTTGGCGACGATCGTGCCCTGTTGGAGCGCGTGAACGTACATCAACCACTCTTTGCCCATCCAAAACACATCGGGATCAACGAGTCCCGCGTAGTTGAACACGCGGCCCTCTTCGGTGAAACGGATGCCGTCAGTTGAAATCGCGCTCGAGATATAGTTGCGTCTCTTGAGTATCGGGGTTGCCTGCTGCGGCATAATAGTACAGACGATAACGCCCGTCGCTCAAACGCACGATCATCGGACGATTCCGCGCAATTGACCGTCTCTGGTATTTTGCTGGCGTCCACGTAATACAAACGGACTTTGCCTTCAGTCGTCACCATCGTGGTAAGAACAGACGCGTGCTCGATCAAAATTTTCCCGTCGTTCGTCCAATTCAAACCGTCCGTGCTCGTGGCGCTTTCAATATGATGCAGGTAGGGTCCGCCTTGCGCGCCCGCTTGCGGCTTGCCTTGCGGCGAACCCGTCCCTTTCGCTTGCGGTTGCACACCCGGCGTTTGTCCCGGCGCGAACATTGCCTTAGGTAACGGCTGTTCCGGCGTCCCGATCTCTTTCGGTTTCGGCTGCGGCGATTGCGGCGCGGGTTGCGCGGCGATTTGCGCGATGACGGTCTGTGCCGCCACGGTCTGAATCGCTCCGATGTCCGGCGACGCGGGTGCGGCACACGCGGCAATCGCAAAAATCAGGAGCAAGACACCCATGAGAGTGACATTCATTTTCATATTTTTGTTCCCAGAATGAGATTACGCAACACGCAATACGCAATATGCACTTCGCCCTACTTTTTCGTCAACTCTTGCGCGTACTTTACAATTGCCGCGTCGCGTTTCGCGTCGTCCGTTTCGGGCAACATCTTGGGCGGATTTTTCGGGTCGTACGTTTGATTGGGGGCATAATCATTCAGCCGCACCCACGGCACGCCGCCCATGATCGCCGCGTTGATCATATAAACCGCGTGCGCGTTATCGGGCTGAACGTGATCTTTTTCAGATTGAACGCGTTGATAGGGCACGCGCACCTTCGCGATAAACGTGCGCGCTTCGCGCTCTTGCCAAAACTTTTCGTCCGCGCAGGTCGCGACGTTTGCCAAATGTCCGCTCACGCCGCGCGTTCCACATCCGCCCGTTTCATCGCGATTCGATGGACCTTCCCAATCAATCAGATATTTCACAGGCAATTCCGAATACCGCGCCAACACCCCCGACCCCATCGTGATGCCGTACGAGAACGTCGCGATGCCGATCTGCTTCGCGTCCACATTCGCCAGCGACGCGGCATATTGAATCACCGCGCGCAAACTGTCTTGATGAGTGTATCCATCGTAATCTTCTTTGCCGCCGCTTTTGCCGCGGCCGTCCGGATCAAAAGCAATCGCGACGAATCCGCCGTTCACAAATTCGCCGACCGTCGAATCGCCGCGCGGGCTGAGGCGCGTAAAGCCGGAACTATCGCCATTGCCGCCGGGGACGAGCACAACCGCCGGATATTTTTTGCTCGGATCTTTCGGCGCGTACACCGCGACGAATAATTTTGCGCCGCTCGCCGGATTCGTCACGGTTGTTATCGTCGTCGCTGGCGCCGTGTCACTGCTCGCGGGCGAACTTTTCGGCGCGGGCAACGTGCCTTGCTTACTTTGCGGTGGCGTGATTGCCGGGGGCGTGAGTTGCTTCCCTTGCGCCGGCGCGGGTGACGCGCCTGGCTTGCCCTGCGGCGGCAACGACCTTACTTCGGGAGTCGCTGTCGGCGCGGAGGATGAAACGGCGGTCGGTTGTGTTGTCGGCTCCGTTGGCGTGGCAGTACAGGCAATCCCAAGAACGAGCGCGAACATTGCGAGAACGATAGTCTGTCTCATTCCTCTCCTTTTGAATTTTTTATTTGGAATTGATGATTTTCTGAAACACATCCAACGCCGCGTTCACGTTCTTGGCATTGCGATGAAAACCGCCATGGTCCCCTTCCGGATCTTCTATCAGCAAGTCCACCGTCCCGCCGAATTTCTGCACCCACGCGCGCGCGTCGCGCATTCCGATGCAACCGTCGCGCTCTGGGTTCGGGTCTTTTTCGCCGCAATACATCACCCAATGCGTGCCCGCGAAAATGTCACCGCCGTACCTGCCCGCGCTGATGTCCGTGTTCGGCGGAAAATCGGGCGATGCCTTGCCCGCGTTCGCAATCGTCATTCCAAACAAATTATTGTGCGATAGTCGGTCGTACAGCGTCACGCCGTAAATATTCGCTGAGCCGCGACTGAATCCGTGCAAGAGCGTTCTGCCCGGCGCGATGTTTTGCTCGCGCAGAACGCCTGCCATTATGTCGTACGCGTTCTGCGGCAAATAATAGTCGTCCAGTTTCTCGCCGGTCGTGAACCACCATTGCAGCGCGAGAATTCCATAGCCGCGTTGCGACGCCGCATTGAACCACACAAAGAACTCATCGAACGCGTAACTGCCGTGACCGGAGAGCGTCGCAATCATCGGCGGGCGCGTCGTCGCTTTCGGGTCGGGGTACCATAACAGATAGAAACTGCGTCCGTCACTCGTCGGGAGAATGCGCGCGCCTTTATCAATTGCGAACTGATAACGCTGCGCGTTCGCGACGCGCGCGTTGTCGAGCAGTTGTTGCGTCGTCACATTGGGCGGGTTCCATGGCGGCGCGGCGGTGCTCACTCCGCTCTTCTCCATCACACTCACCCCCTGCGATCCCTTACCACTTCCGTACATCAGCAATCTGCCGGTGGCGATCTGTAAAATATCCACATCGCCAAACTCTTCGATGCGCGCGCCATTCTTGGCGTAGAAATCCACCCAACTCGTCGGCGTAAAGTTGAATCCATCGGACGATTCGAGAATCACAAAATTGTCGCCGAGAAAAGTTGTGTAGACGTAGATTTTGTTGCCAAGCTTGATGACGGTCGGATCGTGTCCACGCTCGAGCATCGGCTTCGTGTCGAGCGTCCACGTCAAGCCGTCTTTCGAGGACGCACCGAGAATATCCGCCGGCTGATTCTTGCCGGCAAAATTCGCGCTGAACCACATTCGATACGTTCCATCAGCGAGCCGCAGCACGCGCCCGTGCGCGGCTTGCGTCAAGCCGTTCGCGCCCAAGTCCACGCGCACGCCCTCGCGCGTGAAATTCATTCCGTCGGTCGAGAACGCGCTAAAGATGCGATACTCGTGCTCGACGCCGGGTTTCATTTCGCAAAACGCATCGCCTTGATAGTACATTCGATAACCGGCTTCGAGCGCAACAACCCACGGATGCGATGCGATGCAATCTTTCTGCCCCGCTCCGCCGCTGTTCAAGCGCACGCCGCTGTCTTTCGCAAACGCGATCCCGTCTTTCGACGTCGCGCTCGTGATCCCTTTCTGCGAAACGCTGTTCCAAAAAATGCGGTAGCCGCCCTCGCGCAATTTCACGATGCTCGGCGCAAAATTTTCCGGCTCGCCGACCGTCGCGATTTCATTCCACTTTTCAACGGCGGTGACTTGCGGCAAAAAAGATTTTTCTTGCGCACGCAATTTATCGCGGTCGGCGGGCGCGAGCGTGCCGCCTTGCGCTTTGGGCTGCGGCGACAATGGCGGCGCTTTCGGTTGCGCGGTCTGCGCCGGCAATGCGCGCGGCGATTCTTGCGCGGGCGAAAAGTTTTTAGAAGCGGGTTGCGTCGCTGACGCGGCGAGCTCAGTGGGTTGCGGCGCGGCAGGCATTGGTGTCGGCGCGCACGCGGCAAGCAATTCCAGCAGAACGATAAGGAGCACGATGGAACGCTTCATTTTTTCCTCTCCCTTTGGATGGAGAGCGGGCAGCCGCACTGTCTGCTCAGGTCCGCTGGGCTACTAACCCTCAACCACCACACCGATACAACTCTTGCGCGCCGCCCGGACCCTGCGCCGGACGCACGCCATCCGCCCACACATTGCGCGGCACGCTCGCGCAATTTCGCGCGACCCAGCGCGCGAGTTCGCTCTGCTGTTCCGTTGGTAACAGAAAGAACCGCACCTCATTCTGCGCGATCCGCGCGGCGAGTTGCTCCGTCGTTAGAATTTGATCGCTGCCGGAAAACCCACCAAGCGCCATCACCGGCTCGCCGGTCGCGAGAATGATCGGCGCGGCGATGTTCGCGTTCAGCGTCGCCGCGAGAAAGCGCACGCCGTTACGATTCGTTTTCAAATATTCGATCAAGCGCGCGTCGCCAATTGCATTCGCGTTCGAATTCGCGTTTTGCGGCGGGCGCGCGCGGGTTAGCAAATCCGGTCCCGCAAACGGCAAGCCGCTATCGCCAAGACTGAGCACCGGCGTC
>JACQGS010000187.1 GCA_016199405.1 Chloroflexota bacterium
AGGACGATGCCCAAGATGATAAATTGCCGTATCGTCGCGCCGCGTGTAATCAGCCGCGCGAGCAAAAGCATTGCGAGTGTCGCGAGCATCACGGCGAGCGCATCGTTATTCACCGATGCGCTGATAAAGAGAAACATCGGATTGAAGGCGACGAACGCGGCGGCAAACGCGGCGAGGGTTCTTGTCTCGACGTCATTGCGAGCGACCAGAGGGAGCGAAGCAATCCCCTTGAAACTTGGGGATTGCTTCGCGGATGGATTCGCTTCGCTCAGTGTAAACTCCGTGAAGGGGAATGTACTGTTTAGAGACTTCCCTTTGGGTGGAAGGGCAGCCGTGCTGCCCACTGTCCCGCCCAGCGCGGCTGGGCTACTACCCTTTCCAATTTCCAGCGCCAAGAAATACGTGAGCGCGACGGAAATCGCCGAGAGGAAGATCGAGAAAAAGCGAATAAGGTGCACGGCAAGCGTCGTGCCCTGCCACGGAAAATTTTCCGCGCTCGTGTGGACGACGAGGTTTTTGTTGCCGGATAAAAGCGGGATGCCGATGATCGCGTGCGGATTGATCCAGCGGCGTTCGGCGAGATCGCGCGTGTCAATCCAAAACGTCAACGCCGCGCCGAGCGCGTAATACAGCGGCGGCTGTCCGCCTTCTTGCTCCCACAACGTTCTAGTCGCGGGGTCTTGCACCGGCAAGCCGCGCCCGCGCGCAATATTTTCGACGACCGGATAATGCCACACCTCATCGCCGGCTTCAAAAATCGGCGTAATGACGGAATAAGCGCCGGCGAGCAAAACAAATGCGGCAAGAATTGCGGCGAGCAAAGGGTGGGCACGCCAATCAAGTCTGTTCATGGCAATATTCGCAAAGGGCTGATGGTTATTTTGTCGTCTACCGGATTTCCATCCGCGTCGAGCACGGCAAGCCGCCGCATTGTGGGCGCATGATACAGTCCAACCTCCAAGTGATAGTCGCCCGCCGGCGCATCTGCCACATTCAAGATTGCCCAATCCACGACTAACTGACCGGGAATCCATTGGCTGGTTGGAAACTTGCCCCCGCGCGGTTCGCCGTCGAATCCGTCCACCCGTTCACCCTTGGCGTTCACAAGATGGGCGAAAATTTTATTGTCTTGATCAATCTTGGCGGTAGCGCGCCAATACATCAACAGCACCACCGCATCGCCGCGTTTGACTTGCGCATTCGCGATTTCGATTCCCTCCAACCGAATCCCCGGCGCGAAAACAACCGGCAGTTGGGAAGCGATCCGCACGTCCGCGTGATTCACCGGCTGTTCGCGCAGTTCGCCTTGCTCGTCCGCGTAATAAACGTACGCGATCGAATGCGCCGCGAAATCGGCCGGGCTTGCGCGATCCGTTCCACTTACCACCCCATTCGCGCCGTAGCGCAAATAAAACATCCCGCTCAAATCTGCCGACGGTACCGCCGAATCGATAAAATAAATTAGCGTATCGGGCGGAAACGCGGGATGCTTTTGCGTGACGGCGCGGAGCGGCGCGCGATTGAAGCGCGCCAAATCCGCTAAACTCGCCGCGCGGTCCGCGATCTGCCCGGCATCGCCGATCATGATCAACGCGAGCGACGCGGAGGCAAGCGCCACGATGCCGCGTCGCGGCGGCAAAGCCGCGCACACATTTTCAAAAAGCAACGCGAGAAAAATCGCCGAAACCATCGCGGCAGAATAAAAATAGCGTTCGCCGGCGCCGGCGTTCGGCAGAAACGGCAAAATCGCGAGCAATCCGATCAATCCCAACGCGGCGAGCGCAACGCGGCGTTTGCGCCAGACGAGCGCGAAATAAATTAGCGCCGCGAAAATCAGCCACCCGACATTGAAAGGCGGCGGCAAGTTCCAGGGGAAAACC
This sequence comes from Chloroflexota bacterium, assembly GCA_016199405.1. Lineage (GTDB taxonomy): Bacteria > Chloroflexota > Anaerolineae > UBA4142 > UBA4142 > JACQGS01. The sequence goes on from JACQGS010000187.1 coordinate 1,881, forward strand.
AAGCGCGCCAGATAATAGATCAGATTTGAAAAAAGATGGCCGCCGATACCGTACGCATACGACGCCGCCCGCGCCGCTGCGCCGAATTGAATGATCGCGGACTCGATCAAAAGGAATCCGATCAGCGTCACGAAGAAGGGGATGTAACGGCGGATTAAGGCGCGGGTGGATGATTTACGCGCAAATGATTCCAGTAAGACGAGCGCGAAGGGAAGCGTCACACTGGATTCTTTAGACAATAGCGCGGCGAGAAACGCGATGAATGTGAGGACGTAATCGCTGCGCCGGCTGAACTGGAGATACCGCCACCATAACCACAGCGTCAGAATCGCCAACAGTGTTTGCAACGGCGCGACATCCGCAACCCACAGAACGCTCCAGCCGTACGCGGACAAGCCGGCAAAGCTGAGCGCGCCCAGAAATCCGACGCGCCAATTGCCGGTGATCCGCCGCGTCAGATCGAAGAGCAAACAAGTCGCGGCAAGATGAAACAAAATATGCGCGAGATGGTACGGCGCGGCGTTGCCGGCAAAAAGCGCGTACTCGATCCCATACTGCAAGCCCTGCACCGGACGATACCAGCGCACTTGATAAAAGGGATTGAAATAATTCCAGAGATATTCCAGGGGAGGCGTCGCGGCGGCAGCGCCCACAAAAGTCCAATCGTCCCCTACGAAGCCGACGGCTAACGCGGGATGATAAACGACAAGAACGACGACGGCAATAATCAAAAAACCGATCGAGCGGACGCGACTAGCCACGCGTTTATTCTACCACACTCAAACTTTCAATGACGATTCCGTCCATATCCGTACCGCTCAGCGGAACCCGCGCGTTGGCTTGCGCGTCGATCAAACCGACGCGCAAGCGATAATTGTTTGCGACCGGCAATTCTGCCGGCAGCGCGACGACGCGCGCATCAACGATCAATTCATTCACATGCCATTCGCGCGCAGCTTGCGTCACGCTCGCCAGCATCTTGCCGCTGGCATCCAGCCATTCGAAAAAGACGCGGTACTCTTTTTCAAGCGGCGCCAACGCATGCCAATACAGAATCACGGCGAATGGCTCGCCGCGTTTGATTTTGCTATTCGCAATTTCTGCTGCCTCCAAACGAATTGGCGCAGCAAAATCTGCCGGCAGGCGCGGTGTTGTTTGATTTGTTGCGTTTCGGTCCACTACGATTTCGCGCGCGCTATTTTGCTCGTCCAAGTAGATGACGATGGTGTTGGCGTGCGCGCGCAAATCAGCGCGACGATTCTGCTGATTACTGGCGACGCTAACGCGAGCGCCAAAGCGCGTAAAGAACATGCCCGAGAGTTCGGATGTCGGCGAGGGCGGGTCAATAAAATATAATAGCGTGTCGTCTGGAAAAGCCGGATGGCGCTGTGAAATATCGCGAAAGGGAACGCGCGCTTGCCGTCCTAATTCGTTGAACTCGGCCGCGCCAGCGGCGATGTCAAAGCCGTTTGCGATCAGAATCAGCGCGAGCGCGAAAGATGCGAAGGGACGCGAAAGGACGCGAAAAGCGCGAAAGCACGAAAGCACGAAGGGACGCGAAAAGCGCGAAAGCACGAAAGGACGCGAAAGGCGCGAAAGTGCGTATTCGAGCACGAACGCGAACAGAATTGCAAATGCCATCACAGCCAAATACAAATAGCGCAACAAGAACCACGGAAAGAAAATTACCGGCAGAAACGCCAAGACGCTCGCGAGAACGAGCGCGAGCAAAGGATACGCGCGCTTGAGAAAAATGAGGTAGCTCAACAGACCTAATGCGGCGACGAGCCAAACGTAATTCAGCGGCTCGGGCAAGCCCCACGGGAAAGCAATCGCGGTGAGGTAGCCGATCAAGTTGGCGAGTGGACTGCCCGAACCGTAGCCGTAGAGATTCGTCAGCACACTGCGCGATTGAATCGCGTACTCGATGGGGAGATAGATGACGAAGACGAGGAGGAAAGCGAAATAGCGCGAAAGAACGCGAAAGGGCGCGAAAGACGCGAAGGCGCGAAAATCGCGAAAGGACGCGAAATCGCGAAAGTGTGAAAGGGTAGCAGCCCAGCCGCGCTGGGCGGGACAGCGGGCAGCGCGGCTGCCCCTCCACCCAAGTTGGAGAACGAGCCGATCGATCAAAAACAAAACCAACGGCAGAGTAACGCCGAACTCTTTCGTCATTAAGGCGAGCAGAAAGAAAAGAAACGTGGCGATGTAGTTGCGGCGGCGATTGGTTTGCAGATAGCGAATCCAAAAATAAATCGTGAGCAAATAAAAAAGCGCCATCAAAAAATCAGCGTCGCCGGGCCAAAAAACTGCGACCTCGACCAACGGCAGCGCGCAATAGATCAAGGCGGACAGAAACGCCGCGCGCCATTGTCGCATCACGCGTAGGACAATCGCGCAAAGCAACAACGTATTCGCTAGATGGACGATGACATTGACGAGATGATAGCCCGCCGGGTTCACGCCGAACAACAGCCACTCGATCCCGAACAGCATCCCTTGCAATGGACGATACCACCCATCCTGCCGCGCCGGATCGAAATAAAAAGCAAGATAATCGCCGAGCGAGGCGCGCCCGGCTTTTTCGACAAACGAATAATCGTCGCCGTAAAAGTTGAGACGCAACGCGGGTTGATAGACGACGAGGACAACCGCGGAGAGCACAAAGAGCGAAAGCCAAAATATATTCTTTTTCATCATTCAAAAGCCGAAGGCGTTTATTGTCATTGCGAGGAGCGTAGTTTGCGACGAAGCAATCTCCAACTTGGAAGCGAGATTGCTTCGCAAAAACCGCTCGCAATGACACGGGGCTGAACGGTTACGAAAAGCCAAAAGGTCGCATGCAAGTTGGTTAGGGTTCGATCACAATCGGCGCGAGGGTCAATTTGTCCGCAATGGGTGTACCTTGCGCGTCCACAAATTGCAAACGCTCCGCCGTCGCCAAATCGTACATCCCAATTTCCAAGCGATATTCGCCGGCGGTGGCATCTGCTGGCATTACGAGTAAAATTGGATCGACGACGAGCGCGCCGAGAATCCATGTCCGCGTGGGCGCGGTGCCTTTGCGCGGCGTACGATCTTCGCCGCCGACGCGCGTGCCATTTAAATCCACGAGGTGGACGAACACGGTGTAATCTTTTCCGATTGGTCCCGTCGCGCGCCAATACAGCAATAATACCAGCGACTCGCCGCGCTGGACCGTCGCGCGCGGGATTTCAAAACCTTCGAGCCGGATCGGCGCGTTGAACGCGGCAGGCAGAACGAGCGAGGCGCGCGCGAGGCCGCGCGCGTCCGCCGCGATTTCGATCGGCTTGCCGGTCTCGTCGAAATAATAGACGAATGCCGCGCGATGTGCGCGCAAATCCGCGACGCCCTTGCTGTCTCCGCTCACGGTGACGCCGCGACCGTAACGCAACATGAACATGCCGGTTAGTTCGGAAAGCGGCGAGATCGGGTCGATGAAGTACAGACGCGTGTCGTCCGGAAAAGTGGGATGCGCGCGCGATATATCGCGAAAAGGCACCCGGCGCTGCCGGGCGATTTCGGCGATGCCGGCGTTCGCGTTGGCGATGGCGGACGCGTTACCCACCACAAGCAGCGCGAGCGCGACAGGCGCGAAAAAACGCGAAAGACGCAAAAAGCGCGAAAGGGGCGAAAGACGCGAAAGGCGCGAAAGGTTGAGCGCGTGATCGAATAGCAGTGCGAGCCAGATGCCGGCGATCATCGCCGGCAAATACAGATAGCGCAGTTCGATGAATGGAAACGGCAAGACCGGCAAAAGCATGACGAGCAACGCCGCGCCCAGAAAAATCAGCGGGCGACTGCGCGTGCGCCAAATCAAAAACAAATACAACCCGACCGCCGCGAACATCCACACAATTTGCGCCGGCGCAATAAAATCCGGCAGGACGTCGATGATTTGCGTGTCACTCGCCGGATAATAGCCCCACGGAAACGCGAGGAGCGATAGATATTGAACCAGAATAGAAACGACGTGCGGTCCGAGCGTATAGCCGAATACGCCGGCGAAGGTATGCGTACTGCGCGTGCCGTACTGAATCGCGAAATAGAGCAGGACGACCACGCCAAACGCGAGATAGCGGCGAAGCCACCGCTTCACCGTCATTGCGAGGAGCGCAGTTTGCGACGAAGCAATCCCCTGGTCAGTTCGGGATTGCTTCGCTTCGCTCGCGATGACATCTTTGGAATTGACCAGCAAAACGTCCAGTAGAAATAAAATCGCCGGCAACGTCAGCGCCATTTGCTTGAACAAGAGTGCGGCGCCGAAGAGCGCGATCGTCAACGCGTAATCGCGCCGGCGATTGCTTTCCAAATAATTCAACCAAAACCAAATGCCGGCGAGATAAAAACTCGTCATGATCGGATCGGTAATATTGATCCAGTTGATCGCGAGCGCGTACACCGGCAGCAGCGCATACAACAACGCGGCGAGCCAGCCGAGATGCGCTTGCTTGGAAACGCGCGCAACAAGCCACCACAACAACAGGCAATTGACAATGTGAATCAAGATTTGGACGAGGTGATACCCGCGCGCCTCCGCGCCAAAGAGCTGCCACTCGATCAAAATCTGAATTCCCTGCAAGGGGCGATACCACATTTCCTGCACGCGCGGATCGAAATAGTGCGCCAAATATGCGGGTGTGTCGAGACGCGCGACCGGCTCGAGGAAGTTGTAATCGTCCGCGAAAAAGCCGGTCGAAAGCGACGACGCGTAAATAAAAATGACGACCGCCGCGAGGAAAAGCGCGCCCAGCCATTTAGACTTTACGGATTGCATTGGCACGAATCTCCGGTCAAGGTGCAATGGACAAATACGCGGATGGAACGAATTGAAATTTCAGCGGGCGCGTCGGTTGGGTCTAAACGTAGCCGCGCGATCCGGTCGCCGATAAGTAATTTGCCCTCTTGCGTGAGGTCGATGCGATATTTTTGGAACGCGCCGTCTGCGCGCACGTCAAACGCTTGGAATTGCTCCGGCGCGAAATCGGATTGCCCGGCGATTTGCCAATACAGCGCGCCGCGTAAAGTCGGCGCGCCCGCGCGCGCCTGCATTTCAATTTCCACATCGCCGATGCCGAGCGTGGGCACATCCATCAGCGGACTGCCGAGATTAGGATCGGTGCCGGTCGCGCGCATCGACAGCGCGTCGTCGCGCGCTTGAACATTTTCTAAATCGTTCCACGCTTCCCATCCCTGCGCGTCGCGCGCGAAATCCCATTGCGCGGCGGGCGACGAAACGCCCAAACATTTTTGCCGATCTTGCAGGACGCGGCGCGCTTCGGCATTCTCCGAAACCACGCGGCGGCGATAATCGAGAAAAATCGCGCGGTCGAGATTCTGCGTGATCACCGGAAACTTTTCGACGTTCGCCACAAACAGATGCGGCTGGCGGTAGGCGATTTGGATCGCGTTCGGAAAATTTTCGTTATAGAGATCAATCGCGCGCAAGATCATCGGGACGCCGGTAAAATAAAAGCGCGCGTCGGGCGGAGGAACGGGGACGAGTTGTTTCGTTTGCTCCGGAATGATGCGCGCCACCGTTCCGACGGCTGCCCAATTATCGACGCGCGCCGCCAAGCCCCACGCGTAAATCGCGATCAGCAACGCGGACAGCGCGATGCCGACGCGCGCCGGCGCGCGCGCGAACGGTCGCGGCAGAATCGCGGCGAGCAGAAGCGCGAGACCGGCGGAAGGCGCGTAGGCGAGTCGTGGCGCGACGTACGCCGCGCTGGCTGCTGGCAACAGCGAAAATGCGATCCACAGCGCGCCAAACCAAACCGCGCGACGATCGCGATAGACCGCGAGAAGGAGCGCGAAAGACGCGAGAATCGCGAGGAAGAGCGCGGTGTTGATGTCGGAGAAAAATGGTTGCAGAAGCGCGAGCGCGTAATATTGGAAATACAAGTCCGCGCCAAAACTCAAAAAGCCGCCGCCGGTGTTGCGCCCGAATTCACCAAAGAGCGCAAAGCGCGCGGCGACATACGCGGCGAGGACGAGCGCGTACGGAAAGAGCGCGCGGAAAATTTGGGAAGCGTGACGCGTGAGACGTGAAGCGTCCTTCGACTCCGCGGATGGATTCACTGCGCTCACCACATGGTTTACCCCGAGCAATGGCGAAGGGCTTCGCTCAGGATGCGTATTACGTGATGCGGGTTGCGTAAAAAGAAGATCATAAGCCAACAAAATCGCCGGCAACGCGACCGTATTTTCCTTCGTGCCAATCGCCAGCGTGTACGCCGCGACCGAAACGCCGAGAAATAATCGCCGCGCGCGCGCGCGATAGAAAACAAAATAGACCGCGCCCGTGAAATAGAAAAACGTCGAGAGCACGTCGGTGCGGTCGGCGATCCACGCGACGGAATCGGAATGGACGGGATGAAGCGCAAAGAGCAAGCCGGCAACGAGCGCTCCCACGCGCTGGCGCAAGATTTGCCGCGCCAGAATGTAAACGAGAAACGAGTTGAGCGCGTGGAGGAGAATGTTCGTGAGATGATAACCGGTTGCGTCGGTGCCGTACGCGATGAAATCGAACAGCCACAACCATTGCACGACCGGACGGAAGAAGATCGAGAGTTCGGGCACTTGCATTCCCTGCGCCGAAAAATCAATGAACCATTTACTCAACTGCTCGCCTTGCACGTACGCGCGTGCGTTGACGAGCAAATGATACACATAGTTGTAATCGTCGGCGAGAAAGTAAGTGGGGAGGATGGGCGCGAAGAGGACTAACGCAACTAGCACAAAGAGCCTGAGCGCGGCGAGCGGTTTGGTAAGTGAGTACGCGAGTGTGTGAGTGTGTGA
>JACQGS010000180.1 GCA_016199405.1 Chloroflexota bacterium
GCGCACCGCGCCGCCGAGATGAATACCTTGCGCCGCGGTCCGCAGCGTCCCGCGCGAACTGCCGCCCGTGGACATCCACGCCAGCGTCAATTGTTTTGCGTTCGGCATTCGCCGTTTCAAATGCGCGGCGAGACAATCGCTCGGCACCACGTCAAAGCCGACGCCGGGCATGAGCATCACGCCGGCATCGAACGCCGCTTTGCTTTTGCGCGCGAGCGATTCGTACACCGCGATTTCGCCAGTGATATCGAGATAATGGGCGCGATGGCGAATGCACGCGTCTGCCATCGGCTTGGCGGTTTGCGAAAAGGGACCGGCGCAATGCAAAACCATTCCAATGTCGCGCAATCCGGCGTCCAATGCCGAAGCGTCGTCGAGTGAAAACACGCGCGACTCTACATCCAATTCGGGCGCGAGCGCCGCGATTTTCGCCGCGTTCCGCCCGGCGAGAATCGGATGCATGCCGGTTTGAACCGCGCGCCGCGCGATAAGTTCGCCGGTGTAGCCGGTCGCGCCGTAGATGAGAAGATTGGGTTGATTCATTTTCGATTTTTTCGTGCTACTTCGCGTCCTTCGTGGGTAAATTTCTTATTTCGGATAACGTCTATTCTTCCGGTGCAAACGCGATGATGCCGGCAACGCCGCGCGGGGAGGCGCGCGAAACCAAATCGAATTGCCCGTCCAAATCTTTTTCGACGATCGTCCGAATCAGACGCAACCCAATGCCGTTGCTCGCCGAGTTGGAAAAATCTTCCGGCAGGGTGTCGCCGTGATTGAACAATTCAATCACCGCGCGCGACGGCTCGCGCGTGACCGCCAATTCTAAGCGCGTCGTCGCGGGATGTCGCGTGTGCTTGAGCGCGTTCGTGATCAATTCATTCAGCACCAACGCGACGCTCGACGCTTGCCGCGCGGAAATTTCAATTGCCTCGCCGCGAACGGCGAACGGCACCACTTGGCCCGGCAACGTCAGATGCCGGATGCTGTCGCTCAGCACGTGATGCCCCAATTCGAGCAAATCCACGCGCGCGCGCGGTGAATTGGACAATAACGTGTGTGCGACGACCATGCTTTGCACGCGCGCGAGCGTTTCGGACAACACCTGTTCGCGCGCGAGCGAGGCATCGTCCAAACCCAAATAGAGCAAGCCGGCGACGGCGGTGAGATTGTTTTTGACGCGATGGCTTAACTCGCGCAGTAATGCCGCTTTGACATCCGCCTCATCGCGCGCCCGCGCGTACAGCCGCGCGTTTTCAATCGCGATCGCGAGCGGACTGGCGAGCGTGGTGAGCAAGCGCTCGTCATCTTCCGTGTACGCGTTTTCCACCGGACTTTCAATATTCAAGATACCGATAACGCGTTCGCCGATTTGGAGCGGCACGCACAATTCGGATTTTACATTCGCGCGCACCGCGAGATACCGCGGATCGCGCGTGACATCGCCGACGCGCGCGGGTTGCCCGGTTTGCGCGACGTCACCGGTAATTCCCTTGCCCACGCGCGGATCGAATTGCTGGATATGCTCGCGGTCGCGCGTTTCAAATTCGGGTCCGGCGTTTTGCGTACTCAGGGCGAGCGGAATCATGCGTCCATCGGGTTGGATGAGCAAAATCGCGCTATATCCGTACGCCAGGAATGCTTCCAACGTGTCAATCGCGCGCCGCCCCAATTCTTGAACGTCGAGCGTCGAGGCAATCGCGCGGCTGACTTCCGATAGCGTAAACATTTCGGCGAGCCGGCGCCGGCTATCGCGGTACAGCCGCGCGTTGACGAGCGCAATCGCGATCTGGTTCGCCAGAGTCTCCATCGCCGCCTGATCGCTCTCATCGAAGGCGTCGACGCGCGAACTCTGCGCGCCGAGCACTCCGATAATCTCCGTCCCGCGCCGCAACGGCACGCACAATTGCGAACGCACCAAGTCATCGCCTTGAATGGAAGCATAAAGCGGATCGGCGCGCACATCGCGCGCCAAATAACTCGCGCCGTTCCGCGCGACCCAACCGGCAATGCCGCGATCGATCGGCTGGCGCAACGTGACGCCTTGCCGTTGGGCTAATGCGCCCAGCCCCGCCGCGACGTATAATTCGTTCCGCTCACGGTCCACCATCAAAATCCCGGCGGTCTCATATCCAAACCGTTCGCGAATTTGGTGAACCACTTGGCGCATCAATTCATCCGCGTCGTAAATCGCGCCGGTCTGCTCCGCAATCGTACTCACCAATTCCAACTGCGCCGCGCGCTTTTGGAGTTGGGCAAACAAGCGCGTGCGATCCAGCGCGCTCGCGACGTGTTGCGCGAGCGCGGTCATTGCCGGCACATCCGCTTCATTCAAATCACTGCCCCACACGCGAAACATTCCGATCGCTTGATCATTCGCGATTAACGGCGCGAGAATCCGGCGGCGCGTCTGCATGGCTTGGAAAATCTGGCTGGTCAAACTCGGCGGAAGCGCCGGCAACACGCGCAAAAGTACTTCGTCGCTCGTTTCGCCAAAACTCGCGCGCCGCGTCGCGAGCGCTTGCGCGTAATCCGGCAAGACGCGCACGTCGAGCCGAAAGTCACGAATGCTGATGCCGCTGAGCCGCTCTAAAAATTTTTGCGGTGTCTGCGCCAGCGAAAGATATTCCAGGCGCAACGTTTTGCCCGGCTCGTCCCACAACGCGACGATAAAATCCAAGCCGAGCGCTTTCAATTCCGCGCCCATCGTTTCGAAAATCGGCGCGGCGCGCGATTCTTGTTGGACGTGGAGTCCCACCGCATTGACAATTTGCCAGTGCCGCGCGCTGCGTTCCGCGTCGGCGCGGCGTTGCCGTTCGCTCTCTGCCGCGCGCACGGTCGCGTCCGCGGATTCACGCGCGCGGCGCTGAACGTGCTCGACCAGCAGTGTCACAATCAAGCCGGTGAGAAGGAACACGCCGCCCACGAGAATTTGATCCACGGCGGAATGGCGAACGTCCGGTTTTCGCACGGCTTCCAAGCCCCAGTCCGTCGCTGCGGCGGCGAGGGCAAGGAATAAAGTGCCGCGTCGTCCGCTAATCAGCGCCGCCGCCACGATTAGCGGAATGAAAAAGATCTCGGATTCGTGAACGTGCTCCGTCAGTAAAAGGTTGAGCGCGCCGATGACGAGCAAGTCCAACAACAACGTGGCGTAGATGACGCGCGCAGAATAATTCGAACGGGGAAACAGAACGCGAAAAGTCGCCGCGAGGTATGCGGCGACGAAAAGGAGAAATTGCAACGCGGTTGCGCGTTCCGCATCGTTGAGCGGCAACGCAATCACAACCAGAAATAAAAAGGCGAGCGCGCCCCACGCAAACCTCTCCGACCAGCGGCGTAAGGAGAACTCGCGATCCATAATCATAAAATCATCCAAGAACTCTGGGACGCGTGGTGTTTAGATATCCAAATTCTTGACGCTCTTGGCGTGCGTTTGAATAAAACGCTTGCGCGGCGCAACCTCACTGCCCATCAACATCTCAAACGTGCGGTCCGCTTCCGCGGCGTCTTCCATGCTCACCCGCAACAGCGTGCGAAATTCCGGATTCATCGTCGTCTCCCACAATTGCTGCGGATTCATTTCGCCCAGCCCTTTATAACGCTGCAGATCGAGTTGATCGCCCTTGTTTTTCTTTTTCAGCGACTCGAGTTCTTTATCGTCATAGACGTACGACTCTTGTTTGCCGATCTTGACTTTGTAGAGCGGCGGCTGGGCAATGTACAAATGCGCGTGTTCGACGAGCCCTTCCATATAGCGGAAGAAAAAAGTTAGCAACAATGTCCGGATGTGCGCGCCGTCTACGTCCGCGTCGGTCATAATGATCACGCGATGATAGCGCAGATTTTTCAAATCGAACCCTTCGCCCACGCCGGTGCCGACCGCGGTAATCATCGAGCGGATTTCTTCGTTCTGCAGCATTTTGTCGAGCCGCGTTTTTTCGACATTCAGAATTTTGCCGCGCAACGGCAAGATCGCTTGAAAACGCCGGTCGCGGCCTTGTTTGGCGCTGTTGTGAACAAAGACGCCGCTTGCTAGCGCAAAATTTTCATACCCTTCCACAGTAACATCATAGACATCGGCTGTTTCATCCAATGGACGAACGGCGATGACCTTACAGTTTACAAGAGCCGCTGCCTCAAGCATCCGGCTTTCGTCTCCGGCAAAATACTCCTCAAGCAACCGGTCGTAGCGCAGCGCAGTCGGAGCCGCGCGCAAACGAAGCGATTCATAGGACTGCCTTACTTCGGGCGCGTCCAGAACTTGGGTTAGAAGTTGCAACGACTTGAGACGATGTCCATCCCGAATGATCCGCCCCTTCTCTTCCGCGCCGGTCCCTTCGCGCCATTTCTCTAGTGCGGACAATACCCGATGGCGCAGTTCAGGATCAGACCATCCCCGCTGACGCGCCGCGACAATTTTCTCGCGATGCTCGGGATGACTTTGCCACCACGCGGCGACCTCAGCACTGTGACGATGACGATACGATTCATCCCGCCATTGAGCCCGCGTCTTTTCAGAACGCCACGCCCGGAGTTCCTCATTTTCCCACTGTGCCTTCGCGGCGTCACGTCGTTCCGCGCGCGCCTTGGGATGCTCTTCAAAGAAACGGCGCGTCCGTTTTGCCTGCTCATGCCGATGCTGTGCGTCAGCCCAGTACGCTTTCTGGAACTCGGCGCTGCGTTTGCAGTACGCGACGTACTCTTCCGGCGTCAGCGAAACAAACCAATCCTGGAATGCTTTCAAGAGCTTTTCATTCAGCGCGGTATCTTGCCGCTGGATCTTGGCGCGCTCGCTCATATACTTTCGGTATGTCGGGTCTTGCCACTGAGCGATGGCTTGCTCGCTCAACTGTTTGATCTTGCGCGCTCGATATTCGGGGTTGCTCCAAAGGCGTTTGCTTGTCTCACCCATCAAACTTGCGTGGAGTGACTGATGCGCGCGCCAGAACATTCGTTGAATATTGCGCGGGTCGTTATTCAGCTTGTTGAAATCCTGATGATGGCGCGTATTGCCTGCCTTTTTGCTATACGCGCGCGTCAACAGATTATACAGATCAGCCAAATGATGGGTATGCCACCACGCGTTGCGTCCATTCATCCAGACCATCTCATATCCCGGACCGGGCAACTCTTCGGCTGTGGTCAGCCGCGTCTTCAGCGGCATCAAACTTTCACCCGGAACGAGTTCGCTTGCCTTCTTGTACGAGCCATCGCGTAGGCGAAAGGGATGGTCGGGTGTGCAGCGAATCTGTTCGCCATTGTCCAAAATCACTGCGACTAATGCCGCGTCTCGCTTGGTCATGCGCGGCTCCACTAACGGCACGATGCGAATGTCGCCGTCTTGGTTGGTCGCGTAACCAAAATGCTGGATGTTTTGCTGCCAATCTTCCGCCAAGTCACGCATCATCTTGCTATTTCCCGAAGCCAATTTGACTCGCGTCTCGCCGCCCAGACAACCACCGGCAGAATCCCCCTCCACGATGTACAACTCTGCATTTTCCGGATTCCGTTCGGAGCAGTCCGCCAATTTGCCCGGGAGCGACAGTGATTCGAGCGCGCTCTTGCGAATGACCAGATCGCGCGCCTGCCGCGCGGCTTCGCGCGCGCGCGCGGAGGTGATGCATTTTTCGATGATCGCTTTGCCCTCGCGCGAATTTTCTTCGAGGAACGCGCTGAAGGATTCCGCGATCACCGACTCGACTTGGGTTTTGATTTCCGCGTTGCCGAGTTTGGCTTTGGTTTGCGATTCGAATTGCGGTTCTTCGATTTTCACGGAGAGGATCGCGGTCAGCCCCTCGCGCACATCGTCGCCGGTGAGATTCGAGTCATTCTCTTTGAGCATGTTCGACTTGCGCGCAAAATCGTTCAGCGTGCGCGTCAGCGCGGCGCGAAAGCCGGTGAGATGCGTGCCGCCGTCAACGGTGTTGATGTTGTTTGCAAACGTATAAACCGAGTCGCCGTACCCGTCGGTGTACTGGATCGCCGCTTCGATCTGCGAGCCGTTGACGGGGCGGGAGACCGCAAAGGGCGCATGGAGCGCTTTGCGATTCTTGTTGAGATAGCGGACGAAAGAAGTGATGCCGCCTTCAAAATAAAAAGTGATCGCGCGGCCGTCGCGTTCATCGCGAAAAGAAATCGTCAGCCCGCGCGTGAGGAACGCCATCTCGCGAAAACGCTGCGCGAGCACGTCGAATTTGTAATCAATCTCTTTGAAAATTTGTTTGTCGGGATAAAAACGCTGCGTCGTCCCAGTTCGCTCGGTTTTGGGATACTTGCCGACAACTTTGACTTCAGTCTTGGGCACGCCGCGCGCATATTTTTGCCGATAGAGTTGTCCGTCGCGCCTCACGGTGGTTTCAACCCATTCGCTCAGCGCGTTGACCGCGCTGACGCCCACGCCGTGCAAGCCGCCGGACACTTTGTAGCCGCCGCCGCCAAACTTGCCTCCGGCGTGCAATTTGGTCATCACCACTTGCA
>JACQGS010000189.1 GCA_016199405.1 Chloroflexota bacterium
TAGACTGCGAAGGCAGTCTTCGTGCCTTTGTTGCCGCGACTTGAGTCGCCTGTGTAGATTTTCAAAACAGTTCTAAGAGGACAGCAGAGGAGCGGAGGAGTGTGGGAGCAAAAGAGCAAAGTTCTCCCTCGCACCCCTGCGCCCTCGCTCCTCCGCACTAGGTTTTTCCCGCGTGCTCCCCGCACGGACAAATCGCGCGCAAATAATCCCACGTGTAAATCCCGTACATATGCCCGCTCGCCCAGAGAAACTGAATTGCATAGCCGCCGATTGGTTGCACATCGCTCACGGCTTTGAGTTCGCCGACCGCGTTCCGCACCGCTGCCGGCATTTCGCCCGGCGCGCCCGCGCCTTCTTTCCACGGCTGACATTCCGCGCAGGGGCATGCGCGGCGCAGGTACGTGAAATCGTAAATGCTCACGTGCGCGTCGTCCCACGTGATTTGCATTGCTTTATTTTCAATGTCAACGGTAATGTTTTGGGGTTTCATTTTTGTGTAGAGACGTGCCGGCGGCACGTCTCTACGGCACGCCTTTACGATTAACGCGAACGCGTCACGCCCACGCGTGCGCAATACGCGCGCACCGGACAGATCGAACATTTCGGCGAGGTGGGATGGCAGATATTTTGCCCGAGCGTGACGAGATGATCGTTGATCTCGATCCAATATTCCGCCGGCAATTTCGCGCGCAACGCGCTTTCCGTTTCGTCCGGCGTTTTCGTGTGCACGTACCCCCATCGATTGCTGATGCGATGAACGTGCGTATCCACGCAAATGCCGGGCTTGCCGTAACCAATCGTTACGACGAGGTTCGCGGTCTTGCGCCCGACGCCGGGCAATTGCAACAGCGCGTCAATTTCCGCCGGGACGCGCCCGGCAAATTGATCCAACAAGAGGCGGCAAGTTTTTTTGATCTGCCGCGCTTTGGTGTGGTAAAACCCCGCCGGATAAATCGCTTTTTCGATTTGGCGCGGCGTCAGCGCCAGCATTTTTTGCGGCGTCGCGGCGAGCGCAAAAAGTTTTTCGGTCGCGACCGCCGTGACCGCGTCTTTGGTGCGCAGACTGAGCATCGTCGAAATCAAAACGCGGAATGGCTCGCGTCGCGCGCGCGCCATTCCGCTGACGTAGGGCATTTTCCATTGCCGCGTGGTCTCGCGCAGGATTCGCATCGCGGCGCGCAGGGCGTCGGCATTCATGTTCCGGCGGCTTCGAGTTGTTTTTGCACTAACTCCTCCAAACTTTCCCAGCGACCTTCAATGACATCGGTCAGCCGAACGCCGATGTGAAACATGCCGTTCGGCGCGGCGCGCGAATGCATCACGCTGCCTTTGAACAGCATCGTGTAAAACGGCGCGGTGATCCACAAGATCAAACTGCCGTTCGGATCCAACGCGCTCGGCATTTCGATGAGCGCGCCTCTGCCGCTAATGTTCACCGTCGCCGCGTTGCCTTCCGCGATCTTGATGCCGCCCGGATTGAAGAATTCATACGCGATGCTGTACGCGGCGTTCGCGCGCGGCGATTCCCGGCGATTCGATAGAGTCGGTTCGGGATTCATTTTCCTTTCACCTGTTCCATGATCGCTCTCACGGTTGCCGGCGAATGACCTTGATAATGATTATTCGCAAAGCCCCAGATCGTTACGCCTTGCTCGCGATAACGCGCAATCAAATCGCTCCATTCCGCGATTGCGCCATCGCGCGGGATGCGGACGCGGTCATACTGATCGTCCGGAATTTCTTGGCGATTGCCGAGCCAACGGATGTACGTGAAATCGGTCGTTACGCGCATGACCTTGGGCATGTAGGAAAGATCGGCGAGCACGTACGCGATGCGATGCTGTTCGAGCAATTTGAAAAATTCCTCGTTGAGCCAGCCCTTGTGGCGCACTTCGACTGCGAAGCGAATGTCGCGCGGCAGTGTTTCCAGAAAGCGCGCAAGCGTGTCGTGCTGGTCGGGTTTGAATTGAAAAGGGAATTGCAAAAGCAAGGGACCGAGTTTATCGCCGAGGAGTTGCATCGTGTCGAGAAACTGAAGCGTTTCGCCTTGCGCGTCACTGAGCATTTTTTCGTGCGTGATCGTCTGCGGAAATTTCGCCGTAAAGCGAAAATTTTCTGGCGTCACGGCACGCCAATTCTTCGCCGTTTGCGGACGCGGCGTGGCGTAATACGTGCTGTCCACTTCGATCGCGCGGAAATGCTTGGCATATTCCGGAAGATATTTGTCGGGTGTCGTGCCGGCGGGATAGAAATTGCCGACCCAACTTTTGTACGACCAGCCCTGCGTGCCCAGAAAAATTTTTTCTTCCATTTGCGCCTCGCTATCATTATAGCACACGCGATTATTCTCAACAATCGTTCTCGGCGACTGATTAGGGCTTTTGCAAAGTCGCGTCGCGTCATTGCGAGGGGGCGGTTTTTGCCCCGAAGCAATCCCCAAGCAACTCGGAGATTGCTTCGCAAACTGCGCTCGCAATGACAGAGGGCTACTTTGACAAAGCCCCAGCGACCGATCCTTGCGTAGCGGCATTTGTCCATCGCTTCAATCGCATCTATAATAGCGGCAATCGAATTTCTGCGCTGAAATCCAAGGGCATTTCTGCTCGTCTCGCATCGCGGCGATGGGCAAGAATGCCCTTGATGTTTGAATGGAGGTGCGAATTGAATCCTCGAATTTCTGCTATCGGCACGCTGATTGTCTTGGCTTTGCTCGCCTGTTCGCCGCAAGCGATCGTGCGCGAAATCATCGGCGACTCCGCTACGACGCCAACGCGAATCGCTTTGGCGGAACCAACCCCATCCACCGCCGCGACGCTTTCCAATCCAACCGTGCCCGCGCAAACGGCAACGGCGCCGGCAACCTCTGCAACATTGGCGTCAACGCCGGCATTGCCGACCAATACACCGCCGCCGCCGCTCGCGCTTCGCACCGATTTGCCCGCGCTCGCATTGCGCGATTGGCCCCGCCCGGCGAATGATAACGGACGCTGTATGCACTTTTTGCCGGTCGGCTATTTTTCCGCGCGCGATTTCGATATTCAAATTCCGCGCTTGGTCGGCTTGCAAATTCGGTGGACGCTCGCGCTCTACTCGGATGAGAATCAATTGCGCCTCGCCGCGCCCCGTTTCAAAAACGCCGGGATCGTTCCGATTTGGCGCAAGACGTTGCGCGCGCATCAGCGGTATGCCAGTTGGGGACGCGATATTGAGATTATGAATCAAGTGGGTTTGCCGCCGTACATTCAAATTTACAACGAGCCGGATAATGGCGACGAATGGGATGGGCGCGATGTCAATCGCGACGCGTGGGTCGCTTCGTTCGTGCAGGCAGCGCGGGACGTTTACAACGCGGGCGGTTATGTCGGCTTGCAAGTGCTGGACGTGGATTGGATTCGCGCCGTGATCCAATCGATCAAAGCGCAACGCGGCGAAAAAATATTCACGCGGATGTTCTTTATTCCGCATCCGTACGCCGTGAACCATCCGCCGAATTACGTGGACGATGAAATCGGGGTGCTCGGTTTCCGCCAAGCCGCCGAGGTTTTCCAGCAAGAGCTGGGCTTCATTCCGCCGTTCATTGCCGGCGAAGGCGGTTGGAAATTTGGATCGGACGAAGATAATCGTTTTCCGAAGATTGACGATCCACTGCACGCGCGCTATCACGTCGAGCTATTCAACTGGTTCCGCTTGGGCAAGTTGTCGGACGGTGCGCCGTTGCCGGATTATCTTTTTGCGTTTTGCCCATGGATTTTGGCGGGGCAGTTGGAAGGCGCGGCGTGGTACGATTCGTTTGAAGGCGAACGCGCGCTGACGATTGCCGAAGTGAAAAAGATTCCGATTGTTACGCGCAAGTTCTCGTGGGACAAGAAATGAGCAGGGGAACGGTGGAGCAAGGGAGAATTTTCTCCCCCGCTCCCTTGCTCCCTTTCACCCCTGCTCTTGGCGCAATCGTGTAACAATTCGCAACACTGCCAGCGTCGCCCATTTGCTCGGCACGCCGGCGGGTTCAAACGCCGCGAACATTTCCTCGTTGAACGATTTCTCCAAACGCCAGCGCGCGCTCTCGCCTTGCCGCTCCCAAATTTTTTCGATGACCGCCGCCGCGCGCGTGTCGACCGTTTTTCCAATCATCGCAAGTACCCGCAATGCGAGCAGTGCATTGCGCGGCTCAAATGATGGAAACGCGCCGAACACCGGATAATCTCCGCGCGCGAGCGCGTCTAAAATATTTTCCGCGCCGGCATCCACCGCCATGTGAAATTCGCGCGTTCGCCACTCGGCTGGCATTTCCGCGATTGCCCACAACGCGAAGATTTCTGGGACGCGGGCACCTGCACTTGCGTGCGGTGCAAATGTGAACGCGGATTCGCGCGGATTTTCTAATCCGGAACTTTCCGCGTTCACACCTGCCCTTGCGGGCGGTGCAAGGGTCCGCGTCCTTAGACTTTCGTATGCGGGCTTGAGCCGCGCGTCGCCGGGCAAAAAATAATTCAGCGCGCGCACGAGCAAGCCGGCATTTGTCTCGTCCTTCAAGCCGCTCAACGCGCCATTGGATTGCAAGTGATTCTGCAAAACAAATTCACACGCGGCGCGCGCGCGGCGGCTCTGCGGCGACACGCCCAGCTCCGCGAGCAATGCGAGCGACCACAGCGTCGCGCGATAGCGCGGCGCGTCCAGTTGGTCCGGATGTTCCCAATAGCCGCCCGCGTTTTGCGCGGCAAATATTTTTTGCACGGCATCCGAAAACACTATTTTCTCGCGCGCTTCAACTAATGCCAGCGAATCGGCGGGACGCCCGACGATATCGCGTTGAAACCAAAAATAGACGGAAGGATTATCTGCCGCGTCCAAAAGCCAATTGCCGGGATCGCCGCGCAGGCGAGTGCGCCAATCGCGGGGATTGGAGTTTAGCGATGCTTGCGCCATTGTTTTCGCATTGGCTCCAGCGTGGCAATCATCCGCGCTAATTTACCGGCGATCTCATCGGCGGTTTTTTGATCGAGCGCGGTGTACGGCACGACCTCGTGCACGCGGCTCCATGAGTTCGTCCATTCTTCCACTTCAATCCGCGCACCCAGTTCCGCGCGTAATTCGATCGTCCGTTGGGAAAAATAATTGCGGAGCGCGTCGTTGGTGGCTTTGTCGGCTTCAAAGTGCAAGCCCACTTCAATCAAGCGGTCTTCGCCGCGCACCCACACCTCGTAATGAATCTTGGGCTCGGCGTAGAAAATCTTGACCAAACTGAAAAATGCGCGCGCCTGAAACTCGCGCAGGTTGCGCGGCAGATGCTTGCGTGTGCTTTCGACGATAGAGACTTGAAATTGTTGAATGCGCATTACGCTTCGTCCGCGCGGTTCTGAAATGCCTGATCGAAAAATTTCACGATCCGCGCGCGATATTCAGCGCCGGCGACCGCTTCGATCTTGCGATGCTCGGTGTGCGGAACGATCCACAACGCTTTGGGCTCGCGCGCGTAGCGGAATAATTCGCGTGCTTGGCTCACGTCAACGTCCGCATCGTTTTCGGCGTGCATTAGCAACAAGGGACGCGGCGTGATTTTAGCGACCCAGTGAATCGGGTTCGCGGCAAAAAGATTCGCCCGCAAACGGAGGCTTGCCATTGCGACTAACAGCCAGCCGACCAATGGCGCGATGATGCGCGGTATGCCGCGTCCGCGCGCGGCGTTGCCCATCACAAACTCTAATTCGGCAAACGCGCAATCGGTGGCGACGGCGATCACGTTGGCGCTGAGCGGAGCCGTGGCAATCGCAACCGCGCCGCCCATCGAAAATCCCAAGAGTCCGATGCGAGGGAAGCCGCGTCGCGCGAGGAAATCAATCGCGGCGAGCAAATCGGACCGCTCAAAATGAACGAGCGAGGTGACGCTGCCGGCGCTCGCGCCGTGCGCGCGGTAATCGAAATAGAGTTGGTTGTAGCCGGCGCGGTGAAAGAGCGGCGCGTAGATGAGATCGGGCGTGCAATCGCCGCGATAGCCGTGGCTGAAGATGAGCGCGTGGCGCGAGTTTGCCGCTGGGATGAACCAGCCGCGTAAGAGGATACCATCTTGGGACGAAAACGCGACGCGTTCTGAATCAAGATGGAAATCCGAAGGAGTTAATGGGGAGGTTGAACGCGGCGTATGGATGATTTCTCCGGCGCCGCCCCAAACAAAGAGAAATGCGGATAGCCCGACAAAAACAAATAAAAAGAGCCACAGGAGTGTTAGCCAAAGAGACATTGGTCACAAGAGGCGGTACTCGCGGATGCCGTCACCCACTTTAACGATCTGTTTCGACAATTTTTTTCGTTAAATCAAACCTCAACCAGACCTTTACCGTTTTGCGTATCAAGTACTATTGCGAGTAGTGATGTCCCGGATTATAATGTTTAAGGGGGAAGACGATGTAAAATGAACACGAAATCTTTTCGCATCATCGCGATGAGCATCGCGCTCTTGCTAATGCTCGGCGGTGTGACGCCGGTTGCCGCGCAAACACCGGCGCTACCGGCTTGCCTTTATTTTTCGGCAGCGAATCATAATGTTCACGGCGCGTTCATGCAATACTATTTGGCGCGCAATGGAGCGGAGAATTTTGGCGAGCCATTGACCGAAGCGTTCATGGAAGAGCGAATTCTGGTCCAGTATTTTCGGAAAGCGAAATTCGAGTTCCATCCCGAATATCCCGAACCTTTCCGGGTGCAGGTTTCACTGCTGGGGCTCACTTACAATTTCTTTGATTCGCGTTTGCCCGGCGCGTTGGTCCCTGCAGCAGACGATCCGAATTTCTTGTACTTCCCGGCAACCGGGCTGACCGTTTCATTTGGGATCAAGAAATACTATTTGTCCCATTTTGGTTTCGAGACTTTGGGATATCCGATCACGTTGGTCCGCTTGGAGGGCGGTTTGTTCGTGCAGTATTTTCAACGCGGTCGAGTGGAATGGAATGGCGGCGATTTGATCGGCACGACCGTGCGGGCGAGTGACGTGGGGCAAGATGTGCTGAACAAAAAATACCCCAAAGAATTCAAGTGGCGACAGCCGGCGCTCAACGATTATTGCGCCGATTCCGCCAGAGTGGTGAGCGTGAGCAACTTTCCAACACCGAATCTTACTCCGAACCCTACGGCAACGCCTTTTTTCGCACCCGTACCGAATCTTGGAACTTCAATGAAGGCGCAAGCGCATGTGGCACTCAAGCAAACTTCGGCGAGCGGCGCGCAATATGTCGACGTAACCGTTGACGATCAGAATCACAACCCGCTAAAAGGTGTTGGATTGATGGTAACCATCAAGTCACCGGAAGGCGAGCGCTCATTCACTTTGCTTGCGACCGATGCCTCGGGGGTCTCGAAATTTAGTTTTGAGATTGGCAAGCAACCGGCAAATTCGACTATCGTCGTCGAAGTCAAGGCGATATTGTCCAGTCTCTCTGCCTCGGCGGTGGACACTTTTACATTGCGCTAGTTTTTTCCTGCCGGAATTCCAAAAGCGGTGCACTATGTGCGCCGCTTTTTTTAGTTACTCTCCTTGGCTTTCGTCCTCCCAGCCGATAATCCATACGCACAAGCCGGCGAGCAATATCGTCGCGACCACGAGCGCGGCGAATTGGGTGGGCAGCAAGCCCACATCTTTTGCCGACCAGACCAGAATGATCACCATTCCAGTCGCCAGCGCGACCCATGCCGCGAGGCGTGGGTGTCGCACCGACCAATTTTTTAATGACGTCATTTTTTCACCTCCGCTCCGCCGGTCATAGCGTCCCGCGGGATTTTTCATATCGGGGTCGAGATCAATTGCTCACGCAATCGCTTGACCCAAATTTGCTCGCCGGGCTGAACGCGTTCTTTCGCCACCTGCCGCCATGTGGGATGCAACGCCGAGAGTGTGCGTTCTTGATAGCCCAATCTTTGCGCGCCGGCGCGAATAAATGCCGGCGCATCGGCAGCGACCAGCAACAAAATGGTTTCGCACGTGAGCGCGCGCGCTTCTGCTTCGATGAGCGCGATCAGTTTGGGCAAGCCGTTCTCCGCGGCGGGCGCGGATTCCGCCCAAATTTCGCGCACCGTAGCGACGAGATTTTCCGCTTCCCAACCGGCGAGCGCGACGATTTTCTCATCGGCGACCGCGAGACGATAGCCGCGCTCGCCAAAGAGTTTGAGCAATTCAGCGCGCGGGTACGGTTCGGTGCGTTTTTCTTTTTGCATCAACACCGCGCCCAGCGCGTCCAGATCATTCCGCCGCGCGCGGCGCGCCTGAATTTCTATCGGCGGGGGTTGCGGAGCCGGCGTTGCGCTTGGCATCGCGATGACTGTCCGCATTGCCGGCGCGGTGAGGTAATCGGCGAGCCAACCGGTTTTATCGTGTGCGGTTTCCGGTCGGATGGCTGCCCACGCGCGTTCGACTTGGGCGCGCGTGCTCGCTTCATCACCGTTGTTGTCAATCACGACGCTCGCCGCTTTGATTTTTTCTTCAAGCGATCCCTGCGCGGCAAGCCGCGCGCGCGCATCGGCTTCCGCCATTTTTCGGTCACGCAGCACGCGCGCGATTTCAACTTCCGGCGCACATTGCACGACCCAGACCGCATCACACCAACGCGAAAGACCGGCTTCAATTAGTTTAATCGCCTCGATCACGACCACCGATTCTTGATTGTGGCGCAATAGCGATTGAAGCTGCATCGCGACTGCCGGGTGGACAATCGCTTCGAGCTTGCCGAGCATTTCCGAATCCGCAAAGACGCGTTGTCCCATCTGCGCGCGATCAATCTCGCCGTTGAAATGCGCGACGTCCCAGCCGAACAATTCGATGACGCTGTGCCA
>JACQGS010000190.1 GCA_016199405.1 Chloroflexota bacterium
AGACTTCCGAAGTCTGCGAGACTTCGGAAGTCTTTGCATCCTGAATCCCGATCAACCGATCCGCGTTATCCCACGTCAACGTCGTGTTCACCTGGTTCGAGCGCGTGATCTTCGTCAAACGCAAGTCCTCGTCGTAAGTGAAGTCAATTTGGGTCCCGGTCAACGAGTCGGTCACTTGCTTGAGCAGCCCGGTCTTCTCGTCGTAAACGTAAGTGACGGTGAAGCTTGCACTGAGCGAAGCCGAAGTGGCGCCGTCGTTGTAGGCAACCGTCTTCACGCGCCCGGCGTTGTCGTACGTCGCGCCATTCAGACTTCCGAAGTCTCCGAAGACTTCGGAAGTCTGCGTAATGCGCCCTTCGGCATCGCGGCTGAACTTCACGCCATCGGCTTCGATGAGTCGTCCCAATGCGTCGTAGACAAACTTCTTTTCGATCTTGTCGCTGAAGGTGACGCGGGCGATGTTGCCCAGCGCGTCATAAGAAATTATTCGTGTGCTGGCGTCGGGGTAGGTGACGAGCGAGAGTCGTCCGCGCTCGTCGTATTTGTATTGCGTCACTTTGCCGAGCGGGTCGGTCTCGGTGAGCAAGCGTCCCATCGGCGAGTAAGTGAACTTCCATTCGCCGCCATTTAAATCAACGATCTTGATGAGGTTGCCTGCCGCGTCGTATTCGTATTTAGAACTGCCAACCACAGGCGCGGTCACGCCGTTCAGCGCGCCGCGCGCGTCGTAGGTGTAAGACGTATCGCGCTTGAGCGGGTCAGTGACTTTGGTGATGCGGTTAGAGGCGTCACGAGTCAAAGAGGATGTCTGATTGAGCGCGTTGGTGGCGCTTGAGGTCAGCCCAATCTTGTCACTTTGAATCTTTGTCGTATTGCCCGACGGCGATGTGAGGCTGTTGACCACGCCTTCGTCGTCGTAGCCATACTTCCATGCGCTCTCGCCCAACTTGATTTTATTCAACCAACCGCGCGGGTCGTAGGCGAATTGCGCCATCACGCCGGTGGCATCGGTGGCGGACTCAACGCGCCCCAACTTGTCGTAAGCCAAACTTGACGCTTGTCCCAACCGATTCGTCGTTTTGATCAGGCGATCCATTTTGTCGTAAGTGGAGATAGTTTCTTTGCCCGCCGCATCGGTGGTCTTGATTAAATTTCCGTTGGCGTCGTATTCAAACTTGGTCACGCCTTTGAGAGGATCGGTGACAGACGTGATTTGATCATTGGCGTTGTAAGTGAACGCGACTTCACTTCTATCAGCGTAAGTGATCTTGGTCACGCGCTTGAAGTTGTCGTAAGTGAATCGTGTGTCACCCGTCTCGGAATCTTTGCGTGAGGCGAGAGTCTGGTCGGGGTTGTAGGTGAAGGTGGCGACGCCGTTGGCGGGGTTGGTGGCGGTTGTCGGCAGACCCGTCGGCGTGTAGGTGAACTTCCAAACTTGCGCCGCTTGATCGGTGTAAGTGATCACATTGCCCTTCGCATCGTAATCAAACTTGGCGCTGGTCTTATCGGGATAATCCACCTTCGTCAAATTGTAAAAAGTGAACTTGGCTTCGCCGATGGTTTGTTCCTGCGCGGTGTAAGCGTAAGAGATCGTGTCGCCTTTGGCATTGGTTACAGACGCGAAGTTGCCGGTTTGCGGGTGATACACAATCTTGGTGGTGTCGCCGAGTCGGTCTGTGATCTCGGTGCGCCGTCCTTGATCGTCGTAAGTGATCGCCGCGCTCTTGTTGCTGGCATCTGTCATATCGCTGAGCAAGCGCGCGTCCGTGTGCGTGTGTTGCGTGACGTTGCCCAGCGCATCGGTCATGGTCGCCACGCTCTTGTCAATCTTTAATTGAGTCGTATTGCCAAGCGCATCGGTCTGGCTGGTTACTGCCCACTGTCCATTGATCACTTCATACTTATTGGTGTAAGGCGTGTTGCCGAGCGGATAAGTGATCGCCGAGACGACGGTGTTTGTTATCGCGCCTTCGTGCGTGAACTTGGTGGTTTGCTTAAGCGCATTACTGACGCTGACGAGATGAGTCGTCAATGGCTCGGTTGTAGATTTGTATTCAAACTTGATGGCGCGATCGTTGCCGTCACTCACTTGCGCCAGATGCGCCCACGTCCAAGTGTCGCTCGGATCGGTGTAAGTGAAAATTAAAGATCGCCCTTTGCCATCATCCACGCGTGTGACGCGCCCCGTGCTATCGTTCGTGAACGTGAGCGTGTTGCCGTTGCGATCCTCGACCCGCGTCAGCCACGCGACCGCGCCGCCCGGCTTGTCGAAAGTGTAAATCAATTCGGCGATGGGATCGAGCAGATAATAATGCGCGTCACCCTCGCGTAACTGATAGCCGGTCTCTTCCGCGATCACCAGCCAGCCGTTCGCCGATTTTTGAAACTGGACGACATTGCCGCTGCCGAAAAAGATGACGGCGCTCGTATCGTCCATTCGTTTCAGCGCGACGTGCATGTTGTGCGAGAAATTGTCGCCGCCGAATGGGTCGTTGTCGGAGCCGGACGATTTGTCCATACTCGCGGCATAGTTCAGCGCGAACTGGACGGGCAGCGGCCCGCCGAGATCGAATAGCGGCATCTGGAAAAAGTACTCGCCGATGGATGTTGAGATCGGATCGCCCGCGGTTCCGCTACCCGGACTGTTGCCCGCCGTTGCACGCGAGCCGGAGTTTTTCTGCCCCTGCGAACCTTTGGGTCCCACGGGTGGACAGTTGATATTTCGGAACTCCCGTCGGCCGTCGGCAAAATGGATCGCGACCAGGGAATACATCTCGCCCGGCATGCCATACTCGACCTTGCCGTTGCCGGCATTGTCAGTGCGTAGCGTGTACGTCGCGGTCTTGCCATCCGGCGCCCTGACCGTCACCGGAATTTCCTTGTTGAGTCCCACGCCCCAGACCTCGATAGCGGGCATGCCAGTGATCGGGTCGCAGCCCAAACCGATCAACTTTTCTTTCCCGGGCCCGTGGGGTCCCGGGGGATCCGCATGCACGCTGGGCGGCGATAATACCGCCATCGTTGCGAAAAGCAATACGGCGAGAGCGATGCGCGTGGTGGATTTGATTTTCATTTTGTCCTCCTTTGAACGACCGCAGACAGGCGACTGCCGAGCGCAGACCACCCGCTGTTCACTGTTCACTGTTGACTGTTTACTTCTTCCCCACCTCTCTCCCCACCAAATTCCCCGCCTTGTCGTACGTGTACTTGATGACGACGCCGTTCGCGTACTCCGCCTGCGTCAGCCGCCCCGCCGCGTCGTACGTGTAGTTGGCGGTTGTCGTCGGCGCTGTGGGCGTGTGTGAAAGTTTGGCGTTCATAATGCCTCCTCTTGCAAACTTGCAGACGACCTCGATCTGCGGTCACAAGTCGAGTGTTTCCCGCGCGCCCCAGCCCTGGCTTTCGTCTATCAGGTCAATCCGCTGGGGCGTGATGCGGACGACGACGTACAAATCTGGTAATTGGTAATTGGTCATTGGGGATTGGGGATTAGAGACACCTGCACTTGCGTGCGGTGCAAGGGTTGGAGATTGAGAGTTGTCCACTCCAAAATCTGAAATCTGAAATCCCACAGGGACTTGCCGTCTGAGATCGAGTAATTGCGCGGCGCCGGCAATCTGTAGCCAGCGCGTGGCGGGCGCATCGCGATTTGGAACCAGCAGCAGCACACGCGGGTCTTGCTCGATGTGAAACGCGACGTCTGCCCAGCGCGGGATGAGACAATCCACTTCCAGCCCGCAATTGCGATATCGCACCGGCATCGCCCACGCGCCGTGCAAGCCGCTGGTGCTCAGCACACCCACCGGATGCGCCGACAAAAACGTTTCAATGCGCTCACGCAGTTTGTTTAGCAATGCTGAAAGCACTTTCAGTGGACCCGCTCCGGTCGAGCGTGGCTTGTTGTCCAACGCGCTCTTGGCGAGCAGTCTACATTATAACTGGCGCGCCAGCGTCATCCGAAAGGATGATTTTTGTCAGGTCGAAGAATGATTTCGGGGGATTAAGCGCGGTCCAAATCGCGGGCGCGGGCGGCGGCTTGGGTGCGCGAGGAAACGTTCAGTTTCTGGAGGATGTGGGCGACGTGCGTCTTGACCGTCGGCTCGCTGACAACCAGTCGCTCGGCAATCTCACGATTGCTGTACCCGGCGGCGATCAGGCGCAGAATCTCTACCTCGCGCGGCGTCAGCATCTCGCCTGTTTCGGGCACGCGCGCCGGCGCGGGTTCTGCCATGATCCCCAGGCGACCCAGCAGTTCCGCCGCAAAGGCGGCATGTGCACCGTGCGCGATCGCAAGCCGCAACAGGGGAATGACGATAGAACCCTCCTTGAGGATCATGCCGGGAATGCCTTGCTGTTCACTTGCGGCAAGCACCGGCTCAAGTTCTGCGAGGGCTGCCTGGGGACGCTTCCATTCCAAATACAAATGCGCCAACGTCACGCGGGCGCTGGCATAGACGATAAAGACGGGAATCTGCTCCTCTATTTCAACTGCCGCGCGAAAGGTTTGCTCTGCATCGGCAAAACGTCGCTCTCCCATTTCGATCAGTCCGCGCATGATCAGGCGCAGCATAGACATGCCCGGCAGTTCTGGGAGCGAACTGGCGGTTGTCTCCTCCGCCATCTGCGCGGAGATTTGGCGCGCTTCGTCCAGACGGTTTTGCAGCCAGTAGATTCGTCCTACCAGATACAGGACTATTGGCATCAAAGTCTTTGCGATGGGGATTTGGTCTTGTTGCTGTGATGCGATCTGAAGCAACTGTTTGCAGCCGCGCTCTGCGGTTGCATAATCGCCGCGCGCGGCGGCAGTGACGGCGACGGTCGCGGCAGCATTCAAACCGAGGAACGGATGACCGCCGAGCCGCGTCTGCATCGCGAGCGCGCTTTCGCCGACCCGGAGCGCTTCCTCCAGCCGGCCGCGCCACAGATGGAGTGAGGATAACAGTTCTTCGACTGCCGACCGCAGCGGACTGACCGAATCGCCGGCGCGCGCGGCGGCTTGATCGCAAAAGCGTTCGATCCCCGGCAGCGCGCCCGGCAAGGCGAAGAAAAATGGCTTGAGGTAAAAAGCCAGGAACATAAATGCTTCCGGCGTGCGTGCTTCTTCGACTGCCCGCCGTGCGGTCTCTAGATCGGAAAGCGCCGGTCCGTGATCAGTCGAAAAAAGAGCCAGCGATGCGCGCGCCATCAGCATTTGGATTCGAGCCGGCGGCGCGAGCGGATGCTCCAGCGCCTGAGGAATGAGCCGAGAGGCGTTCAGAAAATCGCCCCGCAAAAACAGGCAAGTGGCGAGAGACGCCAGCGCCTCGCCAAGTCCTGGCTCGTCTCCAGATGTCTCGAAATCCTGCACGGCGCGCTCCAGGCGCGCTTGCGCCGTCGCAGGGTCGCCCTGCTCCAAGGCACAAGCCCCCCAGAGCAAAACCACGCGCGGGCGCGCGTCGCGGATCGCCGGAGGCAGCGCGCGAATCCAGCCGTCCACAGTTGCCAGCATGCCTTGTTGCCGCAACCTCTTTCCAGATTGCTCCATCACCTCTGCCGCGGGTACCCACATTCTTGCCGCGAGGTAATGCGCGATCACGCGATCAGCCGTCGTCTCCCCTTGCGCCGCGCGCCGATGCAATTCAGCCACGCGTTCTGGCATCTCCTCGCTCAAGCGCTGGTTCAGAAATTCGGTGAAGAGCGCGTGGTAACGGAAGGATGAAGGATGAGGGATGAAGGATGAAGGAGCAGATTCATCCTTCCGCCTTCCGCCTTCATCCTTCGTCTCGCTCATCGCGATCACAAACAGATTGCGCCGGTTCAGGTCCTCCAGAATGGTCGCGGCATCCTCTCGACCCGTGACGGCTTGGCACAACGCGGCGGTCAGTTCTGGCAGGATCGCGGTCTCCAGCAGGAACGCGCGCACGGTTTCGCTTTGACGATTCAACACCTCGTCGGCAAGAAAGTCGAAGACGAAACGGTCAGTGTGGGCAAAGTTGGCGATGAACGCCGCGCGGTCAGCGGGAGTGGCTATGCTGTCGAGCGAACCGGCAAGGAGACGCAAACCCACAGCCCAGCCCTCGGTGCGCGCGTGCAGGGAGGACAGGTCTGCGGGCGCAAGACCTAGATGCAGAGTGTCGTTCAGAAACGCGGTCGCTTCGGCGAGAGTAAAGCGCAGATCGGGGAGACGCAGTTCAGCGAGTTGCCCGCGCGCACGCAAACGCGCCAGAGATAATGGTGGGTCATGCCGGGATGCCATCACCACGCGCATTTGCGGCGGCAGACGTTCCAGCAAATAGTTGAGCGCGAGAAAAGTGGCGGGTGCGGTAATCCGGTGGAGATCGTCCAGGATCAACACAAAGGGATCCGGCAGCGTTTCCAAGATGTCATTAATCAGGGCGCCGGCGATTTGTCGCGCGTGCGCGCCGGGGTTGGGCATACTCGCCAATAGAGTCTGAGCCGCCGCGCCGCAAGCCGGGTTCAAACAACGCAAGGAAAGGATCAAGGCGGTCAGAAAGCGAACGGGGTCATTGTCGTCTTCATCAAGGGAAAGCCAGGCAACGCGCGAATCGCCTTCATCCTTCCAGTGAGCGAGCAGCGTCGTCTTGCCATAGCCCGCGGGGGCGGAGAGGAGAGTCAGCGTGCATGTCGTCAGCGCGTCGCGCAGCGCAGCCAACAAATGTAGCCGCGCAATCACATCGCCGCTCAGGCTCGGGGGGTGCAGCCTGGTTTGGGCGATCCAGTTTGCCTGTGCGAGTGTCCCGATCTCCACGGCGAGAGATGATCCCATGAGACATTCCTCATCCATCGCGGCATCGCCGCCTTGCGCAAGCCCTTCAATCGTCTCTTTGCCAGGACTTTCGCTCCTGCCTGATCAAACTGTCATTTCGAGCCGTTCTTGCGAGAAATCTCTCCGCGACGACCGAGATTTCTCACTCCGTTCGAAATGACAAGCGAAAGCCCTGTTTGCATTACGGCACACTGCCGACATTATATCACGCCCTGCGCGGCGAGGCGCATCGCGTTGAGCGTATCTTCGGACAGCGGGGCGCGCCCGAGATTGGTGTGCAGGATGACGCCGGTCGCGTTGATGACGGG
>JACQGS010000183.1 GCA_016199405.1 Chloroflexota bacterium
CTGTTGGGCGAACTTAAACTGCCCGACAGCGGCTTTTTTGTCTGGGGATGCCATGTTCTGTCTCGAAGATTTTTTTCAAGGCAACATCGTCGCGATTTATTTTATCTACGGACTGGGAATTTTTCTTGCCGGGTTTGCGTTGTTCCTCGAAACCGGCCGAACGAGCCAGTTAACGCTCGCGCGCGCGCTGCCTTTTCTCGCCGCTTTTGGAATTACTCATGGCATTCACGAATGGGGCGAGATGTTCCTCAAGATTTCGGAACTCGCCGCCAAAACCGCCGCGCCGTTTTGGGCTGAATGGCTCGTGCATGGTTTGGAAGTCGCCTCGTTTCTTTTTCTCACCGAATTTGGTACGCGGCTCTTGCGCCAACTTAAACCCGAACTGCATCCGCATCTCAAACGCTTGACGCCAAGCGTGCTCGGCGTTTATCTCACTGGCATTTTTGTTTTCGAATTTCTCACGCGCTCAAGCGAAACCGACTGGCTGCTCTTTGCCGATCTGTGGGCGCGCTACATCACGGCTCTGCCCGGCACGCTCCTCGCGTGTTGGGCGCTGTTGGCGCAACGCCGCGAATTTTTGCGCGATGAACTGCCGCTCGTCGCGCGCGATTTGGTCGGCGCGACGCTGGCGCTGGCTTGGTACGCCCTACTGGAGGAATTGATCGGACCGCCGTCGCGATTTTTTTTCGCGCCGTACCTCAATTCGTCCAAATTCGTCGAATGGTTTGGCATCCCGATCGAAGCGTTCCGCGTCGCGGCGGTCGTTCTCTTCGCGTTCTTTATCATCCGCGTCATGCGCGTCTTTGAGTTCGAGTACGCGCGCCGCCTGGAAGCCGCGAATCGCGCGCGCTTTGTCGCGCAAGCCGAAGCGAACCGCGAACTGGCGGTCATGTTCGAAACGTGCCGCAGTCTGGGCACGACGCTGGAGCTGCAACGCCTGCTCGACGACGCCATCCGGCAAATCGTCACGTCGCTCGATCCGATGCGGGCGGGGATGATTTACTTGTACGATGCCGCCGAGCACGCGCTCGTCGTGCGCGCGCAACATTCGCGCAATGGGCACGCGCCGCTCGCGCCCGCCGAAAAAGAATGCGCGCACCAAACCGCCGAGCGCGCGTTCAAACTCCGCACCATCGGCTATCTCACCGAACCCAAATCGGGTACGTCCATGCTCGCGGTTCCGCTGATCGTGCAGGAACAGCCGGTCGGCGCGCTCTGCCTCGCGCATCGCGAAGCGTTCTCGAACTATCCGGTCATTCACACTCTGGCGCGGCAGTTGTCCATCGCAATTGAGAACGCCGAGTTGTATCAGCAAGTGCAAGAGAAAGAGGCGTTGCGCGGACAACTGCTCGAACGCGCAGTCGCGGCGCAGGAAGAGGAGCGCAAACGGATCGCGCGCGAATTGCACGACGAAACCGGGCAAACGCTGACCGCGCTCGCGGTCGGGTTGGGCGCGGTCGAAGAGACGATGCCGCGCAATTCGGAATTAGCCAAGCATCAATTGAGCGAGCTGAAAATCCTAACCATGAACGCGATCGAAAACTTGCGCCAACTGGTTTCCGATTTGCGCCCGTCGGTTCTCGACGATATGGGGCTCGTGCCCGCGTTACGCTGGTTCGGACAGCAATATTCCGCGCGCATCGGAATTCCGGTCGAGATTCAAGTCGTCGGCGCCAAGCGGCGGCTGTCGTCGCAAGTCGAGTCGGTGCTGTTTCGGATCGCGCAAGAGAGTCTGACGAATATCGCGCGGCATGCCCACGCCACACGCGCCAATGTCCGCCTCGAATTTCTCGATGCGCGGGTCGCGCTTTCAATTACGGATGATGGCGGTGGCTTTGATGTCGAACAGATTCTGTACGCGCAGGCAACGCGCCGCGCGTGGGGGCTGTTGGGCGTGCAGGAACGCGTGGGGCTGGTCGGCGGGAAATTCAAAATTGATTCGGCGCCGGGCAAAGGGACGCGGGTGATCGTGGAAATTCCGGTGGGAGAAGAGAATTCTAAATTCTAAATTCTAAATTCTAAATTCGTGATTCGTAATGTGTAACTCGTTGACTATTTTTCCGAAATCCGCAATTCGAAATCCGAAATTAGAAAGGGTTACTCGCTTGCCCAAGATCAAGTTACTCCTTGTTGACGATCACGCCATCGTGCGCGCGGGCGTGCGCATGCTGTTGGAATCGCAGGACGATATGGAAATCGTCGGCGAGGTGGAAACCGGCGCGGCGGCGGTCGCGCAAGCCAAAGCGTTGCAGCCGCACGTCATTCTGATGGACATTTCGCTGCCGGACATGGACGGCTTTGAGGCGACGCGGCAAATCAAACGGATTCTGCCGGAGGCGGCAATTCTCGCGTTGACGATGCACGAGAGCGACGAGTATTTTTTCAAAATGCTTCACGCCGGCGCGTCCGGCTACGTGCCCAAAAAAGCCGCGCCGACGGATTTGCTCACCGCGATTCGCACCGTGCAGGCAGGTCAAGTATTCCTGTACCCGTCGGTCGCCAAGGCGTTGGTGCGCGATTTTGTGGGGCACGC
Source organism: Chloroflexota bacterium (assembly GCA_016199405.1). GTDB lineage: Bacteria > Chloroflexota > Anaerolineae > UBA4142 > UBA4142 > JACQGS01. The sequence goes on from JACQGS010000183.1 coordinate 2,534, forward strand.
GCGCGCGAGTGGCGACTCGGCGAGTCTCGACGGTCTCACCGATCGCGAACGCGAAGTGCTGACGTTGATCGCGGACGACTTGGCGAATCAGGAGATCGCGGACAAGTTGACGATCAGCGTGAAAACCGTCGAGCGGCATCGCGCGAACATCATGGCAAAGTTGAACCTGCACAGCCGCACGGAGTTGGTCAAGTACGCGATTCGGAAGGGAATGATTGAGGTGGAGGGGTAGCGCGAGAGCGGGGGGAGCGCGGGAGACGCGGGGACGCGGCGATTTTGTGTTTGCAGTTCATGGCGCGTAACGCACCACGCGCTCGACGCCGGCGCGCGTGAATACGGCCGTCTCGACTGCGACTTCAAGCGGCAAATCGCGATGAGCGCGTCCGCCCGCGCCGGCATATTCGCCTTCGGTGTTTTCGCGGACGACGATGAAATCAATATCGCCCGGCTTTTTGTTCGCGAGCGGGCTCGCGATGCCGGGCAAAAGAGTGCTGGGGCGCACGCACGCGTACTGCTCGAACCCTTGGCAGATCGGCAAGCGCAAACCGCGCAAGGAAACATGATCGGGCACGGAAGGAAAGCCGACCGCGCCAAAATAAATTGCGCTGAAATCTTTTAGCGTTTTCAATCCCTCGCGCGCCATCACCTGTCCGGTTTTCAAATAATATTCACAGCCCCACGGAAAATAATCGTAGCGCAAAGAAAATGCGCCGGTGATTTCTGCCGCCGCGTTCAGCACGCGCACGCCCTCCGGCGCGACCTCGTTGCCAATGCCGTCGCCGGGAATGACCGCGATATGGTAATGATTCATTGAAATGCTCCCAACCCAAAATAGGACGCGGAAAATTCAGATTCAAAAAGAGACAGCCCGCCATTGCGGGCGGGCGTCGGTCCGGAGATGCTATCTCCAGAGGGGTGACATCATTTTATACGATTGAATCACCGCGTCAAATGTGAGCACAGTGTCAGGGAGCACTTCAGTCCGATTCATCGGGCTTGCGCATTTTGAGCCGTGCGGTTCACCGCTCGGCGAAACCGTGTCAGGAGACCGACTCGGCAACTCGGATACCCACATCGCTGCCACGGAGGTGAGGACCGACCCAGCGGCGGAACGCACAGCGCGCGCCGTCGCGAAAGTCGACCCACGCGCCGCCGCGTAAAACGCGCGCATCTGAAGCTTCTGGATTCTCGCGCCCATCATCATGCTTGTAAGGATATGGCTTGTACAAACTACTGCACCATTCCCAAACATTCCCCGCCATATCGCAAACGCCGTACGGGCTGTCGCCTTGCGGTGAGTATTTTCTAGCCGGCGTCGTATCCCGAATTCCAGATTCGCTCGTATTACATTTTTTCGCGTCAAACTCATTGCCCCAAGGATAACGAAGTTTCTCTTTTTCGGCATCATCCCAACTTGCCGTTTTCTCCCATTCCGCTTCGGTCGGCAAGCGCGCACCCACCCATCGCGCATACGCCGCCGCATCATTCCAATTCATGTTAACGACGGGGTGATTTTCTTTGCCGCGCGGAATGTTGCTGTTCTCCCAATGGGAGGGCAAAGATTGTTTTGTTGCATCCACAAATTTTTTGTATTCGGCGTTGGTCACCGGATATTTTGAAATATAAAACGCGTCGAGAGAAACTTTATGCGGCGGCTTTTCGTTGTCGTAATCGTTGCTTCCCATCAGAAATTCGCCGGCAGGAATGAGAATCATTTCCTTACCGTCTTTGCCAATTTTTGTGCGCGGAATAATTTGCTTTATGACGAGTGTTAGTCGTTGTGAGGTTTCATGATAATTTGGCGCGCGGCTTTGAATTTGCTCCAATAATGCTTTCGCCTGCTCCCATTCCTTGGCGTCAATCGCTTTTGAAGCCAAGTCATACAATTCTGCCAACGCGGAATCACGCACCCGTACCAACAGCGTTTTGGACTCGCGGTAATTCGCATCCACGCTTTGGATTTGTTCTAACAACGTTTTGGCATCCTGCCACTGCTTGACATCAATCGCTTTGAGCGCGCGGCGATACACATCGGGCAATTGTGCCCAGCGTTTTGCCTCGGTCAATTTCGCCGCCGCGTCTTGATAATTTGGCGCAATCGTCAACAGCGCTTCCAATGAACGAACTGCCTCGTTCCATTTTTCCGCGGCAACTGCTTCGCTCGCCTGCATATACAAATCCGCCGCTTCAAGCATGTTCTGGGCAGAAGCCAGCCGCGCGCGTGCGTCTCGGTATCCGCCATCAATTTTCAAAAGCATTTCCAATTGCTCGATGGCAGCGCGCCACTTGCTCTCTTCGATCAACTTGGTCGCGCCGTCGTACAACTCGGACAACTCTGTTTCGTGCAGGGCGCGTTCTGCAAGCTGTAGTTTGGCGGCGGCATCTTCATAATCAGATTGAATCACAATGACCCTGCGGAAAGCATCAGCGGCGAGTTGCCATTTTTCCAAATGAAACGCTTCCAACGCTTCGAGATAAAGCATTTCCAATTCTTCGGGCGTTGTGGCGTGCGCTATCGGCGTCGGTTCTGTTTTTTCGGCAGATTGAGTTCGTGGTGGAGTTGACGCGGTGGGCGGTTTCAGATTTGGCTTCGGTGAGGGTTTAAGATTTGGACTTGCCACTGACGATGGATGCACCGAGTGCGACAAGAGAGCGTTCAAGTTCACTCCGAAACTTTTTGTCAACAGTTCTTTGAGCGCATCATCGTAGCGTTCCACAAAATCAAAGTAGAGGCGGGATGAGAGCAACGCGGGCAGTTCGCATTTGGCGGCGATGATGGAGACGATGCTCAACTGCCGGTCGCGCCCGTGCCGGTTAGCGAGCGTGATCGCCGCGTTGATTTCTTCCCAGCACCACGGCGAGTCCAGCGCGGCAGGCGACATGATGGAAAGATACACATCACATCCTTCCAAGCCGCGATTGATTTCTTCCGCCAAACGCTGACCGCCGCGCACCGCGCTGTCATCCATCCAGCCATCAAGACCAGATGCTGTCAGGTCTTTGAACAAGCGCCGGGCAAAGTCAATGTCGTTCCAAGAATGTGTGATGAAGAATTTGGTGGGCATATTTTGCCGCCGAATGAAATTCGGCATCTCAAAGAGGTGGAAACACGCTAAAGCGTGTTGTGAAATCAAGCGCCGGTCAACTCTTTCCTTAGCAACTGATTTACCAACTCGTCCGGCGAAATATGTTCGGATTTGGCGCGCGCCTGCGCCACGCGATAGACCTCATCGTCCAGCATCACGACAAAGCGACGGCTCTGGATGTCCACCTGCAGGTCAACCTCTTCCATTAAATCCGAATAATCCGCCGCCGAATGCGTGTCCCAGAACTCGCCGGCTTCTTTGAGCGTGTGGAATTCTTTTGGAATTGGTTCGCGTTTAACTTTCTTCATAGTCATCCCTTTCTGCATCGTCCATATCCCGCGCACTGATTATAATCGCATCCTGCGATTTTTTCCAGACGAAGAACACCGAAAGATAACGTCCTTCATCCGTTTGTCCTAGCGCGAGATACACATCCTCGCCTCGCACATGCCCGCGCTTGACGCGACGCGCGCGGCGATGATTCCGTAATGCTTGCTCGGCTTCCCGAATGTCAACATGATGCTTGACTTGGAGTTTCTCCTCGAATTGCTCATACCATATCACGCGATTGATTTTCACGTCAAGCCCTCTGCGATACGTTCTCTCTGCGAACCGCTTGGATTTCTGGTTGAACTTCCGCTTCCGTCAGCGGCGGCAAGTCTAACGCGGCGAGGCGGTCTGCCGCACTGAACAAACGTTTGACTCGGCGGCGCTTGATCTCTGCGCGAAGCAATCGCTCAATCACCTGCGACTTGAGCAACCCTGCTTCTTTTGCCTCCCGCGCAACTCGGTTGGGCAGTGTCAGTTTCAGAGAAGTCATTTTCGCTCCTTTCCGCGAATCACAAAGCCATCCTTCTCACATTCACAAGAAATATTCTCATTATGCAATCCAATTCTCTTGCTCTCTTGATCTCTCGATCTCTCTTTCCTCCCGCACTCCCCCACTTTTCGCTTTTGCCTTTTAGTTTTTCGCTTTCTGCTGATGCTCCCATTCCGCCAAAAATTTTTCCGCTTCCATCGCCGCCATGCAACCATAACCCGCCGCGACGACCGCTTGCTTGAAATGATGATCATGCGATTCGCCGGCGGCGAACACGCCCGGAATATTCGTGTGCAGATGCTCGTCCACGCGAATAAATTCTTCGGCGTCCATTTCCAATTGCCCTTTGAACAATTCCGTGTTCGGCGTATGCCCCACATACACGAACACGCCCTGCGCCGGCATTTCCGA
>JACQGS010000188.1 GCA_016199405.1 Chloroflexota bacterium
GGCTTGTGGATTTCGCGGAGGTTTTGCATGTCTCAGGTTGCAGGTCAAGTCTCAGGTTGCAGGTTTCAGATGTTGACTTGCGACCTGAAACTTGCGGCTTGTGGCTAGTTCTGCGCAAACGTATCAATCATCAACTTTACGTCTTCCCCCAGCGGATAGAGGATCGGGCAGGTGCAGCCGTTGCGTTTGTACTCATCCACTTTTTTCTTCACCTCGTCCGGCGTGCCGCTCGCGGTGATGCGCTCGATCAAATCGTCCGGCACAAATTGCATCGCCGCGTGAATTTGCTCTTTGGTGGCGGGCCATCCCAAAATACTTTGCACTTGTTTCACCGTTTCCGGCGGCGTGCCGCTCGCTTCGGCGATATGCGGTTGTTGCGCGAGGTATTGCGTGATGAGTTCTTTAGCGGCTTCTATCGCGCGCTGGTGATCGCGGTCGACTGAGCAGACGACAAGTTGCGGGCGGTCAATTTCCCCTAGTTCCCTCCCCGCCCTCTTTGCCCCTATTTCCAGATGTTTCAGCGCTGCGTGATTGTATTCCGGCGGCACGCAATAATTCAGCACGACGCCATCCGCGATTTCGCCGGCGAGTTCCATCATGCCCATATGCGTCGCGCCGATGTACATCGGCACATTGCGCGGCTCGCGGCGTCCGTGCACGACATCCAGCTCGATGCCTTCGACGTTATGAAATTCGCCGTGAAACGTGACGCGCTCCATTCGCAACAAGCGCCGCATCACTTCGATTGTCTCGCGCATCGCGAGCATCGGCTTGCGCCGCGTGATGCCGACATTTTTTGCGAGCGGATCCCACCACGCGCCGAGTCCGCAAATCACGCGGTTTGGCGCGAGATCGTCGAGCGTCAAAAATGTTGCGGCGAGCAAACCGATGTTGCGCGTCCAGTTGTTGATGACGCCGCTGCCGACTTTTAATTTATTGGTGACCGCCGCGAACGCCGCCATCGGCACAATCGCATCGCGCACGAGCCGCGATTCGGCTTGCCATACGGCTTCAAATCCGCGCGACTCGGCGTATTGCGCGTACTGCATTCCTTCGCGAATTTCATGTTTGTCTTGTAGGTAGAGTGCGACGCGTTCCATTGCGAACTCCTGTCAGAAGGTAGATGACAGACAACAGAGTACAGACTCGGTACATCACAGATTTGAAGGGGCAAGCGCGCGGAGCGTCTAACGCCGCTTTTCAGGCGAAAACGCGCTAGAGAGCGCTTTCCCCTTTATGAAATTGTGATGGACTGAGACTGAAATATTTTTTCTGTGTTCTGTCGTCTGACGTCTGTTGTCTTATGGATAATTTTTTTCAAGCATCCTGGGAAAACAATTGAATACGCTAACCAATTCACCTTACGCAACCAACCTGTCACCCTGAGCAGATTCGCTCCACTCACTGTAAACTCCGCGAAGGGTCTTGTTGCCCCAACAGCAACCATATTTCTCCAAAAAGTACGAAGAACTCACTTGAAACAACAAGATTCTTCACTCGCTCCGCTCGTTCAGAATGACATTGCGTAAGGTGAGTTACCAATTGTTTTCATGGCGATCATATCAGCCCAATGTCATTGCGAGCACATTCGCTTCGCTCAGTGTAAACTCCGCGAAGCAATCCCCGAGTTTCAAATGCCAAGAGCAACATCCCAATTGTAGCTCGGAGACACCTGCACTCACCTGCACTGCACCGCACGCAGTGCGGTGCAAGTGAGCGTGCGGTGCAAGTGTGCTCGAATACCAGACTCCCATTCGTGAATTCGTGGTCTTATTCGTGGATGGCTCTCTCAATCTCCCCCAGCGTTTCCTGCGCTGATTTCAAACTTGGCGAACGCAAGCGCATGTAAATCTCGACGGCGCGGCGGGACAGGGATAAGGCTTCGTCCGTTGCACGGTTTTGTTTGAGCAGGGCTTTGGCGAGGCGGTGGCAATCGCTGGCAATCAACTCCTGCCGACCGACTTTTTCTGCCAGCGCGAGGGCTTCGCCGGCGAGGGATTCGGCTTCTGCCCACTGTTCGCGGTCAAAGGCGAGTGCCGCCAGGTTGCCTGTGTCAACGGCGACGCCTTCATCGTCTTTGTTTATCTTGTCAATGCGCAGGGCTTCGCGGTAGTCGCGCTCAGCAGCGGAGTATTCTTTATTTAGGCGTTCCACTCCTGCCAAGAATTCTAGACCGGCTGCAACATCGTTGCTTTCGGGAGAGATGGAGCGGTGGATTTCCAGCGCTTCGCGATAAGCGTTGATGGCGGCGGGATAGTCTTTTTCCAGTGTGTAACCGTGCCCGCGCAGGTGAATGGCAGTCGCTCTATCGCGAGGTCTGCTATCTTTCCAGTGTTCGGTAGCGCGGGCTGCGCACGCCAATACTTTGGCGGGTTGATTGCGGCGGTAGTAAGTCATTCCTGCCCGACATGCCCGCAAGCCAGCGTCAAATTTATCGTCAGCGGTGAGAGCGCGCGCTTCGGCTTCGGTCGAGAGCCACAGCCATTCGTCCCATTTGCCAGTGAAATGGAGAAACTGGAAAAGTTGGCGGCACACGGTTTGCAGGCGGTCATTGTCACCCGTCAGCAGGCGCGGCAGGGCGGCGGAGATAAAGTCCCATTCGGCGTCCAGTGTCTGGAACCCTTCGTAGTTGGTGTCTCCGCCATATTGCAGGGCGCGGGCGTAGGCGCGGTTTGTGAGGGCATCGCCTGTCTGGGTCACGGCTTCGGGGCGGCGAGTTTTAATAAACTTCGCAGTAAGTGGTGGTAAATAAAAAGTCCGAGATTCGATATTCGATACTAGGATCGAGCGATCAGTTAAATCTTCTAGCGCGGTTTCTGTAGCTCGTTCGGGTAAGCCAGTCATTTCAGCCAACCATTTTAATTTAGCGGGTTGGGTGAAATGTGTTAAAGCAGCGAGTATTTTGGTTTCGCTTTCATTGAAGGATTCCGATAGGTCGCCGAAAATGTATTCGAGTGGATCATTGTTTTTGGGAGCCTTATCAATAAAAGCGACGGCTTCACTAATGGTGCGGCACTGCGAGCCTTCACGCCCCAACTGCCCCGCGATCCAGCGGATGAAGAGCGGGTTGCCCTGCGTGATCTCGTACAGGTCTTCGCGCTCTTTTTGGGAGGCGCGGGCGAGGCGCGGATATTTGGCGGCGAGTTCGGCGATGAGTTGCAGGGCTTCGTCGCGGGCGAGGCGGTCGAGGCGCACGATGCGCGCGTCCACGTCGGTGCGGCGGCGGGAGGTGACGATGGCTTTGTTCCCTGCGGGCAGGCGCGAGAGGAATTGGAACAGGCGCGTGCGCTCGTCTTCGGGCAGGGTTTCCAAATTGTCGAAGATGACCAGCGTCTTCTTGCCCGCCAGCGCGAGGCGCAGAGTATCTGGACGCTCATCGGGCGCGAGTTTTTCGAGTTCGTCTGCGCCCAATTCCTTGCCCAGTTCGTCCAGCATGGCGAGGTAGGTCGGGCGGGTGAAATCGGTCAGTTTGGCTTCGCCTTCGGCATTCAGTTCGCGCACTTTAGCGGTGATGAAGATCTTGCGCTCAAAGAGTTCAGCGGAAGCGTCGTGTGCGGCTTTGATTGCCAGCGCGGTCTTGCCGATGCCGCCAGGACCGTCAATCAATGCGCCCCAGGTGCGGGAGTCGGGGGAGAGGGCGGAGACGATGATTTTGAGTTCTTCCACGCGACCGAAAAAGTATTCTTGTTTCGGA
>JACQGS010000184.1 GCA_016199405.1 Chloroflexota bacterium
CCCCCAACCCAATCAGCGCTTTGGCGATGTCTTCCACGCTTACCTCCGCCGGTACAAAGTCAGAAATTTCTTCATCGCTTCCTCTTCTGTCCATTCCCGCGGATCGCGTTCGTATTCTTGCACCGCATCGAACAGCGTGCCGAAAATCACTACATATTGGGGTTGCCGGGCAATCACGTACCCTAAATCGAACTTTTCGTGACCCGGCGTCCCTTGCCCCAGCGTCGGCACGTTCATTCGCCCGATGTACGCGTCATTGATGCCGAACATATCAACTGCCGGCAATTCGGCAAAGTACGGCACTTGCCCCGCCGCGTCCACCGCGATCAACGTGCCGCGCGGCATGTTGGCTTTCAGCCATTTGCCCATCGTTGCGCGCGCACGCGTCGCGTTTGCCGCGTCAAAGCCGCGAATGTAAATGCCGTATTCGCCGTTGAATGACGACGCGATCAATAGCGCCGCCGCCAGCGCGCCGCTCGCGATTATCCCCACGTTGTTCGCGCGTTCTGCACCGCGTCTCGACCAGCGCTCCACAAGCCACCGGTAAATCTTGTAAACACCAGTGGAGAAGAGCAAATAGAAAAATGGCATGAGCGGCGCAAAGAATCTGCCGACCGACCAATCGCCGCCAACGTAGACAATGTAAGCAGAATAGACTATGAGGATTGACGCGAAGTAGGTTGTCCACACAATTTCGGATTTCGGATTTCGAATTTCGGATTTGTGGACTCGTGCTCGCAACATCGGGAATGGCGTCGTAATTGCGGCAACTGGCGGCAAAAGAATCAGCCACCCCAAATGCACATCGATAAATTGCGCGAGATGCCGCCAGCCGCGGTCAATCTGCGCGGCGGGACCGGCTGCCGAAACTTTGGCGTAAAAAGAATTCGGCAGAAACGATTTGTAATACCACCAGCGCGCGAGCCAATAGGGCGCGAAAATCACGATAAACGCGAAAATGCGCGCAAGATCGCGCGAGCAAAACAGCCGCCGCTCGAAAAGCAAACGCAGCGCGGCTTGATGCGCGACGGTGATGGCAAAAACCAGTGCGCCTTCTGGCCGCGTCATCGCCGCGAGCGCGAAGAAGATGCCGCTGTAAGGAAAAGTGACGAGTGACAAGTGACGTGTGACGTTGATTGTTACTTCCCTTGTCCCTTGTCTCTTGTCACTTTGTTCTTGCACGTACAGCAACGCGCCCGCGAAAATCAAAAACGCGAACAGGGGCGTCTCGAGGCCGGCAATGCCCCACAGCACAAACGATCCATCCACCGCGAGCAATAGCGCGGCGAGTGCGCCCACCGCGCGCGGTGCGCCGACGCCGCGCGCGAATCGCGTGACGAGCCACAGCGTGCCTAACGCGAACAGCGCGCCGATGAGCATGCTGGCGCGTCCCACGTCCACTTGCGCGCCTTCGAGCGGAATCGCGGCGGCGGTCCAGAGAAAATTCGTAAAGCCCTCGACGCGCTCGTTGGGATTGAAGAACAAGCCCGCGCCGCGCAGCGCGTTTTGGGCGTAGCGAAAAGAAATGTAGGCATCGTCGACCGCGTCGGTGCCGAGCGCAAAGAAGTAAAAGAGGGAGTGAGCGAGGAAGCAGGCAGTGATCAGTGATCGGTAATCAGTGATCAGTCGGCGGAGTTTCATTCTTGATCGAGCAAGCCGGACATTTTGAGGATTTCGTCGGACCATTGTTGTGCTTGCTCGGCGAGTTTGGCGCGCTGGCTAGGGTCGGCTTGCACCTGCTGCCATTTGTGATACCAAAAAGTGAGACCGCGCTGGATTTCAACAAGCCGCGCCGCATCGTCCACGCGGTCGGGCAAGAGGTCAGGCGCGCTCCATTCGATAAATGCCCGGCTTTCTTCCAGCATCGTCTCGGTTGCTGCCAATGCAGGAACTTGGATGAATGAGGTGATGCGCGCCAAGTCAGACGCCAGTCCGCCTAAGCGGATAGGGGTACCTTTTTCCAAAAATGTTTTGCGCTGCGCGTTGGGAACCGGGATCATTCTTGTGCTCCCCCAAAGACAGCGCGAACGATTTTCTCAATTCGGGAGCGTAAAGCCGCATCTTGAATTACCATCGAACGATTGTTTTGGCGAGGACGAATATTGATCAGTGCCTCGAACTTGACAGTCTTCTCATCGGGCAGCCAATCCGCGCCCCAGATATCTTCCTGGCGACTTCCAGCGTCCAGCAATACTTGTTCGCATTGATAGTGCATTTCACTGCCTCCCGCGACGATACCGCGCTCAACATCAATAGCAAGTTTGATGAACGTCTTGAAAACTTGCAACATTTCCTCAACCTGTTGAGGTGTCGCATGCTCCTCAAGCAAATGGATTTTCAAAGCAATCGCTCCTTCTTTTCCGATTCCATCGAACCGCCGAGCGCGGCTCGGCTGCTACCCTTTTGGAATCCGCGTCCTAAAATAACTTGTCCTGCTCCGTCTTCTCCGAGAATTTCAGACCCAAATGCTCGTACGCGCCGCGCGTGGCGACGCGACCGCGCGGCGTGCGATCCAAAAAGCCGAGTTGCAAAAGATACGGCTCGTACACGTCCATGATCGTATCCGCTTCTTCGCTGATGGACGCGGCAATCGTGTCGAGCCCGACCGGACCGCCGTTGTACTTTTGGATAATCGTCTTCAAAACTTTGATATCTACATCATCCAGCCCCAACTCATCCACTTCCATCATCGCCAATGCTTCGTTCGCGACGCTTGCCGTAATCGCGCCGTCGGCGCGCACCTGCGCGTAATCGCGCACGCGCTTGAGCAGCCGATTCGCGACGCGCGGCGTGCCGCGCGCGCGGCGCGCGATCTCGCGCACGCCGGTGTCGTCAATCGCGACGCCCAAAATGCCGGCGGAACGGCTGACGATCGTTTCCATCGCGGCATGATCGTAAAATTCCAAACGATAGACCGCGCCAAAGCGATCGCGCAGCGGCGCGGACAGCATCGCAAAACGCGTCGTCGCGCCGATGAGCGTAAAGCGCGGCATCTTGAGTCGAATACTCCGCGCGCTCGGTCCCTTGCCGATGATGATGTCGAGCGAATAATCTTCCATCGCCGGATACAAAACCTCTTCGACCGGGCGCGCGAGCCGATGGATTTCGTCCACGAAGAGAATATCGCCGGCGCGGAGGTTCGTCAGAATCGCGGCAAGATCGCCGGGGCGTTCAATCGCGGGACCAGAAGTCGTTTTGATGTTAACGCCCATTTCGTTCGCGATAATCCCGGCGAGCGTCGTTTTTCCCAAGCCTGGGGGTCCGTACAAGAGGACGTGGTCAATCGCTTCGCTGCGTCGTTGTGCGGCTTCAAGCAGGATGCGCAAATTCTGCTTGACCTTGTCCTGCCCGATATATTCTGACAGCCGCTTAGGGCGGAGCGAAAGATCGAGCGAGGTGTCTTCTTCTTTGAGTTTCGGGGAAACGACGCGATCGGGCATAGTTCAATTTCGGATTTCGGGCTCTCCTGACTTTGGCGGGAAAACCCTGCCACGAATTTCACAAATTACACGAAATGGCAGCGAATTTGTGAAATTCGTGTAATTCGTGGCAAAGATTCCCGTTCATTC
>JACQGS010000207.1 GCA_016199405.1 Chloroflexota bacterium
AAGGACGAGACATGGGAGGACCTCCAAAGTAGTGTCCTTCCCATTCTAACAGAGAATAGGTGACAATTCTCACCTACTGTTATGTGACAGAGCGCTTAAGACTAGAGCAGCACGCGTGAAGCCTCGACCACTCCCAAATAGTGGTAGCGACATAGCACGGAGTTGTCTGTTCCTTTCCTTAACATCTTGGAGTGCACTGATGGTTCTCAGTTTGGTGACGTATTCTTGTGAGGCGATATGTCCCAAAAAAGTAGTTGCAAGCCAGTCTGATTTGTCTCCACCATACTTGTGTTCGAGACTGACAGCGGTATAGACCATTGGAAAAATCAGTCTGTTTACGATGAAGAACATATAGTAAATCATAAGCGGAAACAAAGCACCAATGAATAGGATGCCTGAAACCTGTGTGCTCATAGCATATCCGACGACAGTCACATCGGCGAGAACGAGCAAGGTAATTATCTGTGTCAAGAGAGAAATGCTTGCCCGAAATGTTTCGAGCGATTGCTCAATCTGAGATTTGGCAAATCCGATTTCATCGGAGGGGGACATCAATTGACGCTGTTCCTCTTCGTTAACCATTTCAAATCACTCCTGTCAAGAATTCGAGCGCGAATTTGTCTAGTTGCCAAGCATTTGCTCAGCTCCTCCGCAATTCGCCCGGCGGATGCTCTTGCAAAAACGCGCCGAGCACGCCGTTGACAAAGCGGGGCGCGCTGTCGCTCCCATAAATCTTGGCGAGCTCGACTGCTTCGTTCACCGCGACTTTGATCGGCACATCCGGGTCGTGCTGTAGTTCGTACAATGCCATGCGCAAAATATTGCGGTCCACAATCGCGAGCTGATCCACCGGATATTCCGGCGCGTACTTGGCGATCTGCCCATCGAGCCGCGCGCGGTGTTCAATCACGCCTTGCGCCAATGCTTGCGTAAATTCAACGCCGTCAGGCGGAAGTGTTTCGTCTTCGCCGCGCCGCGCGAGCACGAGCGTTGCATCGTGTCCCACGCTGTCAATTTCAAAAAGCGCCTGAAGCGCAAGCGCGCGCGCCTGTCGTCGTGTTTTCACTTTAATTACGCGGCGTTCGCAAAGCGATCGGCGACATCTTCGATGTGGACATTGATTTCTTGGACCGGCATTCGCAGCACGTCTTGAATCGCGCGGCTGATTTCGCGTTGCAGTGTTTGCCCGAGCGTGAGCATTTGCGCGTCCGGCTCGGCGATGACGTACAAATCAATCGTGATCAATTCATCTTCAAACGCCAGCGCGATGCCCGCGCCGGAATTTTCAGAAAACCACCGCTTGACGCGGCGCGGCTGAAACGTATCCAGCCGCGCGACGCCCGGTGTCGCGAGCGCGGTTTGCCGGACAATATCCATAATCACTTCCGGCGCAACCGTTACCTTGCCGAGATTTTCTGACATAATTTTTCCTCGTAGAGAACACAATCGCAGACGAAGTGCAGGTTATGTTCTTGCTCTTGTGCCGTGCTTTTTTGGTAGCAGCGAAATCAGCCCACGCAATGTTTGGTTCACCGCCTCCGAGTCGGGAAAGTACTCCCGCACATCTGGCTCTAGCAACACTGCTCCTTCGAGTGTAAAGTGTTGCACGGCGGTCTTACCATTGGTTTTGTGAATCTTGACGGTGTGTCCGGCGCGATAGGCTTTGTAATACTTGCCGCGTACGCCGCCCTTCATGTTTTTGAAATCATATTCAGGGCGCATGTCGTTTCGCTTTGCAATGGCTTGTCTAGTTTCCTTCTTCATATGCTCTCCGTTCAGTTGCAGTCGCCTTGCGGCAACTGATAATTCTAACATTTCCGCCGCGTTCCGTGTGACTCACAACCAAAAGGCGTCCTTCCGAGGAATATCCAATATCGAGAAAGCGTTGTTCAATTTCAGAATGTTCAAGGTCAGGAAATATCCACAAGAATGGGTCATTGAAAACTGTTTTCCCTTCCTCAAATCTGACCTTGTGCTTACTGAAATTCTCTTGGGCTTTTTCTTCGTCCCATTCAAAGGTCAATTCCATTTTGCGTCGTCGCCCCGCTTAGCGTGCGATATCACGTCATCCCGCCGTCCACGGCGAGAATCTGCCCGCTGATGTAACTCGCCGCGTCCGACGCGAGAAACGCGACCGCATTCGCCACTTCGTCTACCGTGCCCATCCGACCGAGCGCGGTAAATTTCGTGATGCCATCCTTGATTTCCTGCGGCAAAACATTCGTGAGATCGGTGGGAATATAGCCGGGCGCGACGGCGTTGACCAAAATATTTTTGCTGCCATATTCTTTCGCCATCGCTTTGGTAAACCCAATGATCCCGGCTTTGGCGGCAGAGTAATTCGTTTGCCCGGCATTGCCGACGATCCCGGCAACCGACGTCATATTCACGATACGCCCGTAGCGTTGCTTCATCATTTGCCGCAACGCGGCTTTACTGCAATTGAAAACGCTTTTCAAATCATTCTGAATAACGAAATCGAAATCTGCTTCCTTCATCAGCGCGAGCAAATTATCGCGCGTCGTGCCGGCGTTGTTGACCAAAATGTCCAGCCGTCCGAATTTCTCCGTTGCGCTTTTGACGACCTGACTCGCGGCTTCAAAATTGCTCACGTCGCCTTGCACCGCAAATGCCTCGCCGCCGGCTTGCATGATCTGCGCGACCACTTCATCTGCCGCCGCCGCGTTCTTGTTATAGTTGACGATTACTTTCGCGCCAAGCGACGCGAGTTTCAGCGCGACCGCGCGCCCAATCCCGCGCGACGCGCCGGTGACGAGCGCGATTTTGTTGGTCAAGTCAATCATGGTTGCTCCTATGTGGCAACATGCGTGTAGGATCGCACCGGAACTTGAAGCGTGCGGGCAGGCGCTGATCTGGAGCGCGCGATGTGCTCGATCTTTTTCATTACCCGCGCGTCAAAGTATCGCTCCCCGCACAACTGGCACACGGAGACCGGCACACCCTCAATGACAACAAACTTGCCCTTCCAGCGATGGGTAATCGTCGCCGTTTTCTGTATCAACCTTCCTTCGCAGTATTCGCACGTTTCGCCCTTATTCTTCATCGAGTCCTCCGCTCCAGACTGTAATAATTCGCAGAATCCCTGCCGGTAGAATTCGGCAAACCACAGTCACCGCGTTATCGCTCTGTCCACGACCAACAACGACATACCTCGGTCCGCGTGGGTCTTCCGTCAGAGTTTGCTCAATCCTACCATTCAGGATTGCCCGCTCAATATCTCCAACTTGGAGATCGTCGTCCTGCATTTCTGTCCGCGCATGGTCGGTGAATTTATACTTCTCACTTCGGATTTTCTGTCGAATGGTGCTGAGGGCTTACATTTCGTTCCTCCGCGAGAGCAATGGGCTGTGTTACACTTGATCAAGTTGCCAATGCACTGCGTGGGAGCGCCGCCTATTTTTCCACAAACGCTTCCACACTCGCGGGATCGCCGACGCTGACCGCGCGCAAATTAGAATCAATCCGGCGAATCAAGCCCGCGAGCACGTCTTTGGGTCCGACCTCGATAAAGTGCGTAACGTCTTGCGCCGCGAGATATTGGATGGAGTTGACCCACAACACGGACGACGTGAGTTGCTTGACCATCTCTTGACGAATTTCGTCGGCATTTTGTAAGGGCTGCGCGGTGACGTTCGCAATAATCGGGATGCGCGGGCTTGAAACCGGCGTCGCGTGGACGGCTTTTTCAAACTCGCGCGCGGCGTCTTGCATCAAACGCGAATGCGACGCGATGCTGACGCGGAGCGGAATAACGCGCTTCGCCCCGCGCGCTTTTGCCAACTCGCCGGCTTTTTCAATCGAATCCTTCGTGCCCGTAATGACAGTCTGCGCGGGCTCGTTCAAATTCGCGATTTGCGCGCCGGCTTCGTCACAAACTTGCGCGAGCACTGCCGCGTCCATCCCGATCACTGCCGCCATCGCGCCGGGATTTATTTCGCCGGCGAGTTTCATCACGCGGCCGCGCTCGCGTACCAATTTTACCGTATCGCCAAATTCCAGCGCGCCGCACGCGACGAGCGCGGAAAATTCGCCGAGCGAATGCCCGGCGACGAACGCCGGCGAACGATCGGGCGATATTTTTTGCAGAACGTGTAGCGTGGCAATGCTGTGCGTGAGGAGCGCGGGCTGCGCGTTGAGGGTATCGGTGAGATCGGCTTCGGGTCCGTTGAAGCAGAGCGCGGAGAGCGAGAATCCCAGCGCGTGATCGGCTTGATCGAAAACCGCACGCGCTTCCGGATAGGCGGCGGCAAGTTCTTTGCCCATGCCGACGAATTGCGATCCTTGCCCGGGGAAAACAAATGCGAGAGACAATCACGGCTCCCAGTGGTCGAGACCCGAAGGGTTTTGAAAACCCTTCGGGTTGATGCTTACGCCTTCGCCGGTTTTTGTTCGACGGTAAATATTTCTTCGCCCGCGTAATGCCCGCAATGCGGACACACATGATGCGGCAGGCGCATCTTTTGGCAATTGGAGCAGACGACCAAGTGCGTGGGGGTCATCGCGAGATGACTGCGCCCGCGGTCGCGACGTCCTTTGGAAATTTTGCGTTTAGGGAGAGGTGGCATTTTCGTTGTCCTTCTATTCTTTCAAGAGTTGTTCGAGCACTTGCAGACGCGGGTCAATTTTTTCTTCCGGGTGATTACACTTTTCAATGTTTTGATTCTTGCCGCAAGCCGGACACAAGCCCGCGCAATTCGTCCGGCAAATTGGAAAAGGCGGCAGCGCCAGCAAGATGTCTTGACGCAGCACTTCCGTCAAGTCGAGCGTATGCCGATCATCAATTTGCGTCGCGAGTTCATCGTCCGGCTCGACCGGCAGAGTCGCGCCGGTCGCGATATCGACAATGGACTGAAACTCTTCGTCGAGCGGAATGTGGAGCGGCATCGAAAACGGATCGAGACAACGCGCGCAAACCAATTCGGCTGAACAATGCAAATTGCCGCGGACGTAAACGCCGGTCGGCGTCCGGATCATCTGGATCGTGCCGTCGAGTGTGGAGAGCGGTGTGATGTCGGGATCGAGGCGTTCGATGTTTTCGTGGAGCGTATGCTGGCGCAGCGCGCCCGCGCCTTCTTTGAGTAATTGCGAAACATTGAATTGCATCGGTCAGCCCTGAAAAGCAATCAACGTGTGCTTGGCAACACACGTTGATTCATTATAGACAGATGATGCGATGTGTCAAGAAACCTTTTGCTCCGGAACCGGCTCGGCTGGACCCAATCGTTGTTGCACGATGTAATTCAATCCGCCGTCAACTTGCCCTTGCAAATTCGACAAATGACTCGCGATTTCAGCGAGCCGCGCTTGAATCTCGGTCAGAACATCCGCGGCGTATGAATCTGCGCCTTGCCGCAACGCGTTCGCTTCCGCTTTGGCTTTTTCTTCGATCTTGAGCGCGCGTTCCTGCGCGGCTTTGCTCACGGCATGGTCGTTCGTTAGCCGCGCCGCGTCCTCGCGCGCCGCCAACAGAATGTGCTCCGCGTCTTGGCGCGCCATGAGCAGGATGCGCTCCGTCTCTTCCTTGGCTTGCGCCAGAATTCGTTCGCGATCCTGCGCCAATTTCTTGGCTTGCTTGATCTCTTCCGGAATCGCGATTCGCATTTGATCGATGATGTCGAGAAACTCATCCTCATCAATCATCGTCTTGGCAGAGAGCGGGACATGTCCCGCTTTGGTAATCAGCGCTTCCAAACGATCGACCAGATAGAGAATATCCATAGGTCCGCCTATTCCTGCAATGAAATGAGTTTCACTTTGTCGCCGCGATCATCGTTCAATAGCGCCAAGCGATTTTTCAATGCGCCTTCGACGTACGGCGGAACCATTTCCGAAACGCGTCCGCCGGCAAATGCGACTTCTTTGAGAATCGACGAACTCACGAACGCGTACTTGAGCGAAGTCATTAAGCAGACCGTGTCAATCTCGGGATCCAATTGCCGATTGGTGAGCGCGGTCTGATACTCTACTTCAAAATCGTACGTGACGCGAATGCCGCGCACGATGACCTTCGCGCCAAGCCGCCGCGCCAATTCCACCGTCAAGCCGGAATAAGTGACCACTTCCAAATTGGGAACACCCTTGGCGCCTTCGCGCATGAACGCGATCCGCTCTTCCGCGTTGAACAACAAATTCTTCAAGGGTCGATCGTACACTGCCCAAATCAATTTGTCGAACAACTGCGCCGCGCGCCGCGCGATGTCAATGTGCCCGTAATGAATTGGATCGAAAGAACCTGGGTAGATGGCTATAGTCAATTGATGTCTCCAGATTGCCGCGGCTTGAGTAAAGTCTAGGGGTTGTCACTTCGAGCGAAGCGAGAAGTCGCGTTTTCTCAGTAGGAACGAGATTTCTCGCCGCAAAGTGCGCGGCTCGAAATGACACAATGGCGTGTCAAGTGACTTTGCCCAAGCCCTGCCAGATTGCGGATTGTGGCGCGGAATGCGAATTGCGGAATCGTTCCGAAATCTGAAATCCGCAATCCAAAATTACGAAAGGTCTCCTTTGCCTTTCCAAAAGTGATCCACTTGTCGCCCCAACGCGCGATATTCGTCGTGTTGCAATCCCGGATCGCGATCAAAAATCTCTTGCGCGATCCCGCGCGCCTCTTCCAATATTTTCACGTCGCTCAATTTAGCGACCTTGAGATCCGGCAAACCGGATTGCCGCGTGCCAAAGAATTCGCCGGGTCCGCGCAACTTCAAATCTTCTTCCGCCAACTTGAATCCATCTTGCGTGGACTCGATTACGCGCAGCCGCTCATCGCTCGTCGCGCCGGTCTTCTCCGAGAGCAGCAAGCAGAACGATTGATGCTCGCCGCGCCCGACGCGGCCGCGGAATTGATGCAATTGCGCCAAGCCAAAACGATCCGCGCCTTCGATGAGCATCACCGTCGCGTTCGGCACGTCAATGCCCACTTCGACCACCGAGGTCGCGACCAGCACGTCAATCGTGTGATCGCGAAACGCGTTCATCGTTTCATCCTTTTCGGCGGGGCGTAGTTTACCGTGAACGAGTCCAACGCGCAAATCCGGGTAGATCTCTTCTTTCAGTCGCTCGTATTCTTCCACCGCCGCTTTCGCATCGATCGTTTCCGATACTTCGATCAGCGGGCAAATGACAAACGCTTGGCGACCTTCTTGCGCGTGCTTGCGGATGAACGCGTACGCGCGCTCGCGTTCTTTGGGTTCGAGCCAGCGCGTTTTGATTTCCTGCCGACCCGGCGGCATCTCATCGATGATCGACAAATCGAGATCGCCGTAAAGCGTCAGCGCGAGACTGCGCGGGATGGGCGTTGCGCTCATGACGAGAATATGCGGATGGTATCCTTTGGATCGCATCACCGCGCGCTGTTCAACGCCGAACCGATGCTGTTCATCAATGACTGCGAGCGCGAGGTCTTGAAACTCGACGCCTTCTTGGATCAGCGCGTGCGTTCCGACGACGATATTGATTTCGCCGGTCCCGAGTCGCGCGCGGATCGCCTCTTTCTCGCGCGGCTTCATGCTCCCGGTCAATCGCTCGACGACCAGTTTCGGCTCGCTCCAATGGCTGAATACTTGAGTCAGCGTTTTGAAATGCTGCTCCGCCAAAATTTCCGTCGGCGCGAGCAGCGCGGCTTGCGATCCGTTCACGACTGCCGATAGCATCGCCGCGGCAGCAACGACCGTTTTGCCGGAACCGACATCCCCTTGCAGCAATCGGCTCATCGGTTGGGATTGCTGAATGTCGCCGAGGATTTGATCGAGCGCGCGTTTTTGCGCGCCGGTGAGTTGAAAGGGCAGGGACGCGAGAAAACTGGTCGTGATTTTTTGATCGACGCGCAGCGGTTTGCCGGGTTGCTCACGCCATTTGCGCCGCTGTCGCAATACGCCGAGTTGAATCACGAGAAATTCGTCGAAGGCGAGACGCCGGCGCGCACTCTGCATTTTTTCGATCGAACTAGGATAATGGATTTCCAAGAGCGCATGTTTGAGATCGAGCAGACGCGCGCGGTCACGAATATTGGAGGGCAGTGGATCGGGAACTTTGCCCGCCCACGCTTCGACGACGCGGCTCAACACCCGGCGCAGCCAGCGATTCGTGATGCCTTCCGTCAGAGGATAGACCGGCACGATACGCGCGGTGTGCAATAGTTCATTGCTCAAGGGTTCCCATTCCAGATGTTTGAATCCGAGTTTTCCCAAATCTTGTTCGACTCTGCCGCTCACGACAATCTTTTCGCCGGGGCGCAATTGCCTTTGCAAAAAGGGCTGATTGAAAAAGACGGCTTGAATTGAGCCGGTTTGATCCGCGAGGATAACGGTCGTGACGCTCATCTTGCGCATCGTTTCGCGCGTCTTGACATCCATCACGCTGAGGATGAGTGTGACGTCTTCGCCATATAGCAATTCGCTGATTTTTTTCAAATGGCTGTAGTCGTCGTAGCGGTGCGGAAAATGATAGAGCAAATCTTGCACGGTCTCGATGCCGAGGCGTTGCAAGTGTTTTGCGTGCGCGGGCCCGATATTTTGCAGCTTGGCGATGCTCGCTTGCAACCCGAAATCCACGCCGCGCGATTCCGGCGCGGACGCTGGAGATTGTTCGAGCGTGCCGGCTTTCGCGCGCGGCGGCGCGCTGGGACGCGGCGCGGGCTTGGGCGCGCCGGCTTTCGCGCGCGGCGGCGCGGTGGGACGCGGCGCGGGAATAGGCGCGCCGGTTTTTTCGCGTGGCGCGGGCGAATGTCCGCGCAGCAATTCGATCGCGCGCAAAAGCATTGCCCCGCGTTGTGCGCGGTCTGCCGCGGCGTAGCCCTGCATCGCGGCGAAAACTTGCTCCGCGACGCGCGCGGCATTCGCGTCGGCGTTCGATTTTTGCCGCGCCGCCCAATTCGCAATCAGCGGCTCCATCCCGCCGATCACGACGCGGTTCTCGTAGTTTTTCTTTTCGTTGAGGAGGATTTTTTCTAGGTCGGAAAAAGCAGACGCCATCAATACTTCCCCGTCACCCAGGCGACGCCGACCGTACCGGGTCCGGTGTGTGTGCCTAACACGGGTCCGGTCTCGGTCAAGATAATATGCTCTTCGGCAAGTGTTTTGGAAAATTTTTGCACGAGTTCCCACCCCTCGCTCCGTGCCGCGGCGTGAATAACGGCAAGCTCTTGAATGGGACCCGAAGAGAGAACGATCTCCTCCAGTCGTTCGAGCGCACGTTTTTTGGTTCGCACATTTTCGACCGGCACAATTTCGCCGCGCAAAATCGAAATCAGCGGCTTGACGTTGAGGAGTGTGCCGACCAACGCCGCGCCTTTGCCCAAACGCCCGCCACGTTGCGCGTACTCGAGCGTATCGAGCATTCCGATCAGATGCACGCGCTCGCGCGCATCGCGCAGGATCGCGAGGATTTCGTCCATTGGCGCGCCGGCTTGCGCGGCGCGCGCGGCGAGGATGACGAGCCAGCCCTCTGCCATGGAAACTTGTTGTGTGTCGAAGAGTTCGATGCGCGCGGTCTTGACATTCTCCGCCGCGAGGCGCGCGGAATTGAGCGTGCCGCTCAACGCGCCGATGACGTGAATCGAAATCATTTCCGAGTGCGATTGGGCAAGCTCGCGATAAACTTGCTCAAAGGCGCCCGTCGCCGGCTGCGAGGTTGCCGGCGGTTCTGGGCTGGCGATGAGGAGCCGATAAAACTCGGCAGTCGAAAGATCAACTTTATCGCGGTACTCTTTTTCGCCAAAGCGGACAATGCATGGGACGCACGAAATATTCAAGCGATCGAGTTCAGTCTGCGGAATATCCGCGAGACTATCCGTAATAATTTTGACGTTTGCCATTTTTCTCAGCCTTACGCGCCTTCGTACACGACGACGCCGAGCGCGTCGGGACCCACGTGCGTGGCGGCGACGGGACCATACTGATCGGTTGTGATATTCAATCCCGGCGTCAATAGTTCGACCTGTTCGATGAGCAGTTTCACATCGTCCGGCGACGCGCTATGCAGAATCACCATGCGCTCCACGCGCGCAAACTCGGAAATAAATTCCGCCAATTTCTCGATCGCCTTGGCGCGCGTGCGGACTTTTTCCAGCGCGACAATTTCGCCTTCTTCAAGAATCAAGAGCGGCTTGATGTTCAGCATCGCGCCCAAGATTGCCTGCGCTTTGCCGATGCGCCCGCCGCGCGCGAGATAATCCAGCGTCTCGACAAAAAAGCCGATGTAAATGCGCGGAATCATGCCGCGCACCAATTTGACGACCTCGTCGAGCGATGCGCCGCTATGCGCGGCTTCGGCGGCGGCGGTGACCATCATCCCAAGCCCAACCGAAATTGATTGCGAATCGATGAGAATAATCTTGTGGCGCCCAAGCAAGGGCGTGGCGGCGCGGCTCGAAATGCTAAAGGTCTGACTCAACTTACTGGACAGATGAATCGCCACCACTTCGCTATCGGGCTGGCGCGTCAAATCCGCGTAGGCCTCTTCGAATTGTTTCTGCGAGGGCGGCGCCGAGATCGGCGGCGTCGCGACGCGCGCGAGTCGTTGGAACATGTCTGGCTTGGTAATATCAATGCCGTCGCGGAGTAGTTTGCTCCCAAATTGAATTGTGAGTGGAATGACCGTGATGCCCAAGCGCTCAATTACAGCGGGAGGAAGATCGGCAGTGCTGTCGGTGACAATTTGGACTGGCATGTTGATTTATTCCACGGAAATAATGTAATGGTAATGCGGCTGATCGCCGCGCATCACTTCGACTTGCAAGCCGGTCAAGGCGGCTTGCACGCGATTGCCAAACGCGTTGGCTTGTTCCGGCGCGACGTTATCGCCGTAATATATCGTGACGATTTCTTTTTTGGCGGCGCCCATTTCATCGAGCAGACGCAAGGTGATTTCGTCCCGGTCATCGCTGGCGCCGGCGAGTTTGCCGTTGACGATGCCGATCGCTTGTCCTTCTGTTACCGGCACGCCGTCCAGCGTGACACTGCGCGTTGCCGTCGTCACTTCCAACGTGTCAACCTTCTCCGCCGCGCGTAACATTCCTCTGGCATTGGTGTCGAGATCGCTTTGGAAATTGAACGCGAGCAAGGCGGCAATGCCTTGCGGAACGGTTTTGGTGGGTACCACCGCAACTCTTTTCTGCGCGAGTTGTTTGGCTTGTTCGGCGGCGGGTATGATATTTTTGTTGTTCGGCAAGATAATGACGTGATTGGATTTGGCGGAATTGATTGCGTTGAGCAATTCTTCAATGCTCGGATTTTTTGTTTGTCCGCCGGAGATGACCGCGCCCGCGCCCATGCTGTCAAACACGCGCGCCAGCCCCGCGCCGGGCGCGACGGCGACGGTAAAAATACCGGCAACGTCTTCTACGTTCATCGGCGGACGCGCGCTCGCGGTCTGCCCCGCCATAAAATCAATGTACTGTTCCTGCATATTCTCGATGATGACATTCGCGAGCCCGCCGAGATCCGCGCCGTACCGGATGATCTCGCCCGGATTGGGCGCGTGAACGTGCACCTTGACGAGTGTCTCGTCGCCCACAATCAACGCCGATTCGCCCATCGCGGAAATCTTTTCGCGAATCGCGTCGACGTCTAAATTTTGTCCGCGAATATGAAACTGGATGTCATAGCCCCAGCCCTCTTCGCGCGAAATCATTTCGAGATTCTGCGCGCCCATCCCGCCGGCTTCTAATTCCAGCGGCTCGCCATTCAAGTATTTCAGTGCGCCTTCGAGAACGACGAGCAAGCCCTGTCCACCGGCATCCACGACGCCGGCTTCTCTTAGCACCGGCAATAGAGTTGGCGTTCGGACGACGGACGCGCGCGCGGCATCAACCGTTTGCGCCAGCACGACGCGCAGATCGTCCGATGTTTTCGCCGCGGCGACCGCGCCGTCGGATGCTTCGCGGCAGACGGTCAGAATCGTTCCCTCCACCGGTTTGACGACGCCTTTGTACGCGGTCTTGGACGCTTCCACCATTCCCGCGGCAAAATCCTTTGCGTCAATCGTTTCTTTGCCTTCGATCGCGCGCGTAAAGCCACGAATGATCTGCGAGAGAATGACGCCGGAATTTCCGCGCGCGCCTAATAGGGCGCCGTGCGAGAGCGCCGCGCCAATCGCGGCGGCTGAATGAGCGGGCGAGTTGTTGACTTCCTTCATCGCCGCCTGCATCGTCATCAGCATATTCGTGCCGGAATCGCCATCGGGGACCGGAAATACGTTGAGACTGTTGACGTACGCGCAGTGTCGCTCCAGCCAAGCGAGACTCGCGGCAAAGAGCTGTTTGATTTCTTGCCCGCCAATGGATTTCAACGGCGGCAGCGCCGGTTGCTGTGCTTCTTCAGACAATCAAGACTCCAGTTCGGGTGTGTGAGTATGGGAGTTTGTGTGTAGGTGGAGAATGCCCCTGCGATTACTCTCATACCCACATACTCTGGCACTCGCATACTCTCATTTCTCATCCAGATGTAGTTTTTGCACATGCACGTTCACTTGCGCGACTGGCAGCCCCACCGCTTTTTCAACCGAGTACTGCACGCGGCTCATAATCCCGTTGGCGACTTCGGAAATGCGCGTGCCGTACTGGATGACGACGTACAGATCGATGTAGATTTGGTGCTCGACCACCTCGACATCAATCCCGCGGCGATAATGCGCGCCCGGCAGTAGTTCGGCAAAGCCATCGGCAAAGTTTTTGTTTGCCATGCCAACCACGCCGTAACATTCCAGAACAGCTTGCCCGGCAATGCTGGCAATGGCGGTGGGCGAAATTTCGATGCGACCGAGAGTCTTTTGTTCTGACACTTGCACCTTCTCTTATGCGGTTTCCAAATGGAACACGCTCAGTTTCTCTGGTTGAGTCCGTGTACTCAAAGCCAGGATTTCGATGCCGACGACCTGCCCATTGCTATTAAAGTCGAGAATAACGCCTGGCTGAACTTCCTCTGATTCGACAATCGCCGATTCGTCTAGCCGTAGATAGAGAGCGTCATTTTCTTTGTCTATTCGCAGTCTCATTTCTTCCTTGAGCATTACTCAACGCGTGAATTTGCGCCAAGACCTACTCTATGCTATTATGCCGCCGTCCCGATTCATATTTGATTTTTCGGAACTGGGCTGAAAAGTGTCGCGTGGGCTTCCTTGTCACCCGTCACCCGTCACCCGTCACTTGTCACCCGTCACATTTTCAAGGGAGTTATTTCTCCATGGCACAACGATGCGAAATTTGTGGCAAAGGTCCGCTATATGGTCATGCGGTCAGCCACTCGAAACATGCGGTGAATCGCCGCTTTATGCCGAACTTGACCAAGCGCACGCTTGAGCATGAAGGACGTGTGCAAAAAATCAAAGTCTGCAATAATTGCCTGCGTACCCGCAGCAAAGCGCGCTAGCCGCAACGGTTCAAGCGATGAAGGACGATTGGTTCAGTCAGTCGTCCTTTGTTTTTTTCATCACGGGGAGGCGGGCGCAGCCGCGTTGTGCCGTGTCGCCCAGCACGGCTGGGCTTCTACCCCTGTGTAATACTCTCCCTCAATCTTCGCATCGCCTCGGCAACGCTCTTCTCCCCAAAAATCGCCGATCCCGCAACCAAAACATTTGCGCCGGCTTTGACCACGCGCCGCGCGGTCTCTGCATTTATTCCGCCATCCACTTCCAATTCAATTTTCCATTTGCCCGCATCAATCATCTGACGCACCGCCGCGATTTTGCGCGGCATCGTCTCGATGAACGATTGCCCGCCAAAGCCCGGATTCACCGTCATCACCAGAACGAGATCCACGAACGGCAAAATCTCTTCGAGCGTGCTCGCGGGCGTCGCCGGGTTGATCGCGACGCCGGCGCGCTTGCCCGTGCTTTTGATTTGTTGCACGACGCGATGCAGATGCGCGCACGCTTCTGGATGCACCGTGATAATGTCCGCGCCGGCTTCCGCGAAATCGCCGACAAACTTTTCCGGCGACTCGATCATCAGATGCACATCAAGCGGCAGTTTCGTCACGCGCCGAACGGCTTTCACGACGACCGGACCCAGCGTGATGTTCGGGACGAAATGCCCGTCCATCACGTCAACGTGAATGTAATCTGCGCCGGCGGCTTCGGCTTCTTGCACCTGCGCGCCGAGCCGCGCAAAATCGGCGGAGAGGATGGAGGGAGCGAGTTTAGTCATTTGGCAACTGTGGCAGGAACTGCGATCTGCTCATAAACAAAATTTGAAATGTCTGCGCGCTCCTTGGCATGTTCAATGGTAATCGCAACCAAGTTTCCCCTTGCATCTATGTCTATGACGGTGTTCTCGTCCAGATCTTTCGTTTCGAAGACTGGCTTTTCGTTCAATCGTAAATACACCGTGTCTGTGTCGGCGAAATATTGAATCTTCATTTTCTTATTCCTTGAAAGACCGGTCAAAGAAAGCGTTATGAACAGTTTCTCTATCTTCGAGGAGAACGCTACCGCCCGCCGATTCCGCCGCAAGGTGTCTGGCGAAATGCAACTACGTTTGCCAGCGCAAACCACCAGACACCAAAAGGCGGCGACCGTGGCGGAATCGGCGGGCAGGTGTTATGCGCCGTTGTTCTTGATAGAAGTTGGCTCCTCGCTTATGGTCTCGAATTTTCCCATTACCTCGCGCAAACTCTCTGCTGTTAGATTGGCAGTCTTGAGAATATCTGTGCCGATTGGACTTGGCTGAAAGCGTGACCAGTCAATGTTCAGTGGTACGGGAAAGTATCCTTTGTATTTGGTTCTCGCTACTTTGAAACCATAGGTAGGCGGCAGGTCTTCCGAACGGAATCTAATCCCATCGTAGTCTACATCAAGGAAAACAAAGAAATGATACGTAAACGTGTGGTCTACGTTTGGCATCCACCACTCCCACCGTATTTCCGAGTCTGTCACAACAAGCGTGAAGTGAAAAACCTCAAGAGCGCGTAATCGGGCGTAGTCACTTATTACGTCCTTGACCAATGGCGTCAATTCTTTGGCATTTTTGTTCAAACGGTCCCACGCTACATGCTTGTTAAACATTGACAACCTCCTGCGTGCCGCCAACGCTGTGAACACGCAATGGCGCATAACGTTACCGTCCGCCGATTCCGCCGCAAGGTGTCCTGCGAAATGAAACCACGTTTGCCAGCGCAAACCAGCAACGCCAAAAATGCGCGACCGTGGCGGAATCGGCGGGCAGGTGTTAGCCGAAGTCCGTCTGCCGTTTGTTTCCATCAGCAGACCTAAACAATCCCGTTATGCTATTTTCAATACGTTCTAGAATCTCTGGTGGCATGGTGTCTAATTGTTCCTGAACAATCTTTCGCGACTGTTGGTCGGGGAACATTCTTAGGGCCTCAATTGCGACTCCCCAATCCAACGCGTCAGGGGAAATAATCTCACCATCTTTCATGTGTCGTCCACCCTGAAGTGCTCGCGCTCGTTTTTCGGATGAATGTCGTACCCAATGGTCAATAATTCCCAGTGCCCACTTGCGTACTGCCTCACAGAGTATGCACCAATCTCCTGCCGCGATGCCTTGTTGAGTACCACCATGATACTCGCAGTAGAGCAAAGTATTTGGCGGATGGATTTTGTCTCCTACTTCGTGGAGTGGGTCTGTTCCGAAACGACGTAGAAGCCACTCTGGATACGGTTTCGGAAACTGAGAAACAATTGATGGGCGTGCAAACCACTCATATCCTTTTCCCTTGAACAAAGGTTCCAGTTCTGATGTTGCCCAATCAATCGGGCATAAACCAACTGCTAATCGTTGCTCCGCGTTTACCTTGATGACGCCAAGAAACTTTTTTATCTGACCATGCGGCGGTGGGAAAATACAGAATTGTTCTGCGTCAGTTTGTGATTTCATTTAGTTTGCTCCATCGTCGTCTGCGTTTACCTTTCTCTTCGCAGACGCGCACAGGGGAAAAGGGGATTTCGGCAAACGCTGTAGCACACCGACAACGGCGGACGAATTGAAAGTGACTACCGTTTGGCAACCGATACCGCCGTTGTCGGTGTGCGTGTGTTCTGCGGCGTGCATCCTTCTTGCAATTCTTCCGAGAGCGATTGATTAGAGGGCAGCGACAATTGGTTTTGCGTCTATTCGTTTCTACGTATACTGAATATTAGTGTTCCTCCACCTGCCACTCCAGTCAGAACGATGGCACCCAATAGTGCCAAGCACTGAACGTTGGCTTGGAAACTTTGTACGAGCCTGAATTGTCTGTTCAAGTTTTCGCACTGTTCCTGCGTTCCCCGAAGACACACTGTGTACCATTGCTCAGTAAGTGTTGAGTGTATTCTTTCTGCAATGGTTGGAATACCTACGGACAGTAGGACAAAGACGATGCAGAATGTAAAAGTAGCAACGATAATCGAGAGTCCGAGAGCAAGCAGAACTTTTCTGGTGTCCATTCGACTCCTTTCGGATTCATAAATGCATTCCTAGCCCTTATGTTGTTGTGTTGAGTCAGTTTGATTTTGCAAGGGCATGACGCAGAACTTATATTCTACGCACTCACGAGTGCGGGAAACACGGTTTTTCACGCTCAAGTTGCCTTGCTTCCCGCATCTTTGGGTGCGGGAAACCAATTCGGCGGGTCAGGGCAACCTTCGCACCGATCCCTCGGTTTGCTCAGTCGCGACAACCCGCCGGCGATGGTCGCTGAATTTCTCGCCGTCCTGTCTTTCTGTTCTGAATCCGTTGATCTTCCACGGTTTGCACAACTTGCATCCCCCGCGCGCGTTGCGCGGACGCTTGCGTTTGTGATTCACTTGGATTCTCCCGCCTCATCATCACCAAACTCGTTCGGATCGAGACTGCAGCCGCCCAGATCGAATTCGTCAAATACGTCTTC
Organism: Chloroflexota bacterium; assembly: GCA_016199405.1. Classification (GTDB taxonomy): domain Bacteria; phylum Chloroflexota; class Anaerolineae; order UBA4142; family UBA4142; genus JACQGS01. Next base: position 16,839 of record JACQGS010000207.1, read on the forward strand.
GGCTATGGAGTACGGAGGACCGGAATAATTGCGCGGATCGTCTTGATCGAGTTTGATGGCAACGATAACGCGCGTGCCAATGTCAGTGCATCGCCATTTGCCACTGCCAATTGCTCAGTTTTCGTGTGCCACCAAAATCGCTATGGATATGACCTTTCACTCGTTACAGGGACACTACCTAAAATTTGATTCCAATGTGAAACTCGTCTTTCGTCATGTTTTTTTGTAAAGCCAACAATACTCAGAGTTTCTTGGATTCTTCCACAAACTCGCCAATCGTGAGTCCTGCCGAACGGACCAGACTCCTGACCGTTCCTCGAGCGATCTCTTTGTGGTCAGGGATAGAGAGCGTTGCCATTTGCCCTTCTTTTACCATGATGATATGACTACCGCGTTGCCGCGCTACTCTCCAGCCGAAATGTTCAAAGACGCGAACTACTTCGCGTCCACGCAACACAGGCATCGGAGGCATTAGGCAAGCACCTCCACTTGGCGCGTCTCAATTGTCAGTGGCAGCCCTTGTTCCGCGCGCACTTCTAAGCACAAGTGAATTGCTTCTTGCGCGTTTGTCAGTGCTTCTTCTTTGGTCTTGCCCTGACTTACACAGCCCGGAATCGCCGGACATTCAGCGATCCAGACTCCATCTTCGTCTCGCTCAAGCGTCACGTTGAATTTCATGGTTTCTCCCTTCTCACGCTCTGCCTCAACTGCCCGCACCCCGCCGCAATCTCAATCCCCTTCTCCACGCGCAATGTTGTTGCGATGCCGGCTTTTTGCAAAACAGTTTGAAATTCTTTCACGCGCGCGTACGGCGTGCGACCGTACGGCGACTGCGCGGTTGGATTGAGCGGAATCAAATTGACGTGGCACAGCATTCCTTTTAGCATTTGCGCGAGCGCACGCGCTTGCGCCGGCTTGTCATTCACGTTGTCCATCAGCGCATATTCAAATGTTACGCGCCGCCGCGTCTTTTCAATGTACTTTCGAATCGCGCCGAGCAAATCCTTTATCGGATATTTTCGATTCAGCGGCACGAGCACATCGCGCAACGCGTCGTCCGGCGCGTGCAGCGAGATGGCGAGATTGATTTGCAGTCTTTTGTGCGCCATTCGCTCGATGCCGGGAATTTCGCCGGAGGTCGAAACGGTAATGCGCCGCGCGCTCAAGGCGAAGCGTTTTGGATCGGTGAGCGTTTCAATCGCTTGCCACGTAACATCGAATTTCATGAACGGCTCGCCCATTCCCATAATCACGACGTTCGTCAGCGGCGCGTCGATCCGCGCATAATGCAAAACTTGCGCGACGATTTCACCCGGCGTGAGATTGCGAATGTAACCGGCTTGCCCCGTCGCGCAGAAGGGACATTTAATTGGGCAGCCGACTTGCGTTGAGATGCAAACGGTTTTGCGCCTGTAGAGACGAGTCGGTGACTCGTCTCTATTTGGCGCGTCATTGTAAAGCATCAGCACCGTTTCAATTGTTTGCGCGTCGTCGAGTTGTAAAAGTGCTTTGCGTGTCAGCGCGTCGGCAGAAATAATTTCGTTCAATACCGGCGGCGCGCCGATGCGCGCGTTTTCGCGCAGCCACGCGCGTAATTCCGCCGACAAATTCGTCATCGCGTCGAAATCGGTTGCAAGTTCGCGATAAATCCACCGCTCGATCTGCGCCGCGCGATATGCCGGCTCGCCGCGTTGCGCCAAAAATTCGCGCAGTTGGGTCCGGTCAAGGTTCAAGAGATCAATCAAATGTGCGTTAATGTGCGACGCACTTGGCAAGTGCGTCGCACATTCCTCGCTCAATCGCGCCGGCGTCCGGTCAAATTCAGCGCGATGAAAACGTAATAGAGCAGCGTCGAAAGCGCCTGTGCGGCGGCGGCAACGTAGGTCAACGCGGCGGCGCGTAACACCGTTTGCGCGGCGTCCACTTCGCCTTGACCGACGAGCGCGCTCGAGCGCAGCATCGCAATCGCGCGCGTGCTGGCGTTCAACTCGACCGGTAAAGTTGCCACCGCGAACGCGAGACTCGCGGAAAAGAACGCGATGCCGACCCAGATCAGTCCCGTCGCATTGATTGCCAGTCCAATGAAAAACAAAATGTAGCCGACCCACGGTCCAATATTCGCGGGCGCAACAAGAAAGGCGCGCAGACGCATCGGACCGTAACCTTGCGCATCCTGAACCGCATGCCCCACTTCGTGCGCGACGATGCCCAGCGACGCGACCGACGACGAAGCCGCGACGCCTTGCGAGAGGTACAAGGTTTTGTCGCGCGGATCGTAATGATCGGAAAGATTGCCTGACGTAGTGCGCACGGGCAGATTCAATCCGTTTGCGCGCATCAGATACGCGGCGACTTGTTCGCCGGACATATTGCGCGCGTTGCGGATTTTGCTGTACTTGTTATAGCTGGATGACACGAGCCACTGCGCGGCAAACGCCAGCAGCATCGCCGGCGCGGCGAACAGCAGATAAAGCGGGTCGAAATAAAATCCAAACATAGCCCTCCTTACTCTGCAAAAAGTTTACTACACAAGCAAGAGCAAGTCAATAGGTGTTCGCAAATTACGCGCTTGGTGTTCACTGCGCGTCCCAAAGTTGATGCAAGGCGTGTATATCCGCGCAGACCAAGTCCGGCGTAATTCTAGATCGTGTAAGCATCACACGCGACGTCACGCCCGACAAAACCAAAATTGTTTTCAATCCCACGTTGTGAGCGCCCTCGATGTCCGTGTCCAAGCGATCGCCCAACATTGCCACACACGGCGGTTCGGCATCCAATTTCTCCAGCGCGACGTCGAACATCGCGCGTTCCGGCTTGCCAATCACAATCGGCGCGACACTCGTCGCGGCTTGAATCGCGGCGAGAATGGCGCCAGCGCCGGGCGCAAAACCCTCTTCGCCGGGAAAAGTTTTGTCCGGATTCGTGCCAATGAATTTTGCCCCGCCTTGTATTTCCAGCACCGCGCGTTTCAACTTGGCGTAGGTCAAATTCAAATCCAAGCCGACGACGACCACTGCGGCGTTTTTGCTGACCAAGCGATAACCGGCGTGCTTCAACGCGCGCGCGATGCCCAGCCCACCGACCAGGTACACGCTCGAGCCGCGTGGCGCGATGCGCGGCAGATAGAGCGCGGTAGCTTCTGCCGACGTGAGTAATTCCGACTCAGAGACGGCAACGCCGATCCGCGCCAATCGCGCGATGGTTTCAGCGGCGGGTCTTGACGAGTTGTTGCTCGCGATGATAAAGCGAATTCCGCGCGCGCGGAGAAACCGAAAAAATTCCGGAACGCCCGGCAATACTTCGGTCCCGCGCCAAAGCACGCCGTCAATGTCAATGATGAGCCCGCAGATATTTGACAGAAAAGCGGTTGAGGCAAACATCAAAAGTAAATTAGCAGAATGCGCTGCACGAGTGACTGCAGAACTTGGAGGATGATAATCGCAACAATCGGCGTGATATCCATCATCCCGCCGAGCGGCGGTATGAATCGGCGCAGCGGCGCGAGGATCGGCTCGGTGACTTGATCGAGCAGATTGACGAGCGGATTGTTGTAGCGGTCAATTGGAAACCACGACAGCAATGCGCGTCCAATAATCGCGAAAATGAAAATATTGAAAAGCAGATCGAAAAACGTTGCCAGAAAATCTCCCACGTTGACTCCTGCCTCTCCCCCATTCCTCGCGCAGGGGTTAGGGGTGAGGTCTTTCTCCAAATATCGCGCGGCCAATCCGAACCATCGTCGCGCCTTCCGCGATGGCGACTTCAAAGTCGTCGGTCATGCCCATCGAGAGATGCTGCCACGCGCGCTCTGGAAATTGTGCGCGCAGTTCATCGCGCAATAAACGCAACGCGCGGAAATGCGGACGTGTGGCGTTTGGATCGGAGACGATTGGCGCGATGGTCATTAGCCCTTGCAGATCGAGATGCCGCAATGCCAGCATCTCGCGCACTGCCGCAAAAAATTCGATGCGTGCCGCCAGCGCGAACCCAAACTTGCTCGGCTCGCCCGAAACATTCACTTCGATCAAGACCGGCACGCGCTTGCCGATTGCCGCCGCGCGCACGTCGAGTTTCTGCGCGAGTGAAAGGCTGTCTATCGAATGGATGATATTGAAAAGTTCCGCCGCCTCTTTGGCTTTGCGGCTTTGCAAATGTCCCACCAAATGCCAAACAATCTCCGCCTTTGGGTTTTGGGATTTGATTCTTGGGATTTTCTCTCCCGCTTCTTCCACGCGGTTCTCACCGAAATGCCGCATGCCCAATTCATACGCGGCGAGAACCATCTCCGCCGGGAAAGTTTTGCTGACCGCGACGAGCGTGATCTCGTTCGGATCGCGCTGTGCCGCCTCAGCAGCGCGTACAATGCGTTGTTGAACTGCGCGCAAATTCTTTTCGAGATGGGTAACGGGTAATTGGGAATTCACGTTAGTGACTTGCAACCTGTAACCTGTGACTTTTTACGCCAACGCGATCACCGCGCCGAAGCGGCCCGTCTGTCCGTTCTCGCCACGGTGCGAATAGAAATCATCGGTGCGATCGGACGTGCAAAGCCGCGCGATTTCGACTTGCTCGATTCCCAGTTCACGTAATTGTTGCGCGTTTGCTTCCCACAAATCGAAATGAACTGCGCTGCTCGGCTGAGCGATGAGGACGCCATCGCTTGGAAACGCAGCGCGCGCCCGCTGGATCACCTCGCCGCCAACGCGATAACAGCACGGTCCAATCGAAGGTCCGACGCACGCAATTAAATCACGCGGCTGCGATCCGAAATGCTGCATCATCGCGCGCACTGTCCGCGTTGCAATTTTCGCGACGGTGCCGCGCCAACCGGCATGCGCGATGCCAATCGCCGGCGTTTGCGGATCGAAAAACAAAATCGGTACGCAGTCCGCGTACCGGAGAACGAGCGGGATGCCGGCGTGGCGCGTGATCAGCGCATCAGTGTCGGGAATGATCGTGCCGCGCTGATCGCGTTCAATGATCGCGACCTGGTCGGCTTGGGCTTGGCTCGCGGTTACCGCCGCGTCGCGTTTCAGATTCAACGCGCCGAGCCAGCGATCCAGATTCTCCGCGACATTTTCCGGCGCGTCGCCCACGCTTTTGCCCAAGTTCAGCGAAGCAAACGGCGCCGGGCTGACGCCGCCGTGCCGCGTTGAAATCGCGTGAATGATGTTGGCGGAATGGTTCAGCGAATCGAATGAATAATACTTGACTGCGTTTTGAATGTGCGGTTGCATTGAATCGAGCGCGATTATACCATAGAAGATAAATGCGCGCGCAAACGATTTTTACAACCGATCGCCATGTGTCATTTTCAATTCCGCATTCTGCAAAAACAACAAAGGGCTCGCAGATTTCTCTGGGAGCCTTCTCTGTTCAGAACGCGCAAGACAATACCGAGTAGCATAGCCCCTTGTGGGCGTTATTCAAGACGCGCACAAGGCGCTGTGCTACTTTTAGACGCCTTCTTACACCGCTAGCGATTTCAGATGCCACGTATTCGCGCGGACATCTTGGTATAAATCGAATAGCCCTTCGCGGCAACGAACCCGGAAGCAGAGCCGCGGCGTTTGCTTTGCCAGCGTCCAGCATTGTTCGACGGCTTGGACATCGTAGCGTTGTCCGTGCCAGCGAAATGTTTTTGGAAAATAGCCGAAGCGTTTTTCTTGCATTTCGACCGATTCGGTGCGTCGCGTGCGTGTGCGTCGCAAGAGTTTCATTTTACTCTTCTCCTATGATTTTGAAATCGCGCGTTGGGTACGCGCCGTCGTTCAATTGCGGCGGCAGAAAATAGGGCGTGTTCGTAAACGCGTTGGGCGCGGCTTGCGGCGGCGCGACAAAAATCACCGGCGGTTGCCGATAAGGATTGGGATACGCCGCGGGTTCTTCGCGTTGAACGTTGCCGCGTCCCCAGTTGCGATTCATCGCGATAATCAGCGCGACACATGCCGGGATGCTCGCGCTGATGCCGCACAACGCGCCGACGAGCACCGCCATCGAATCATTCGACAACCGATTGCCCACGACGACAGCCAGCGTGACCGCGAACGCGATGCCGATCAGAAGCAAACTCTTGGGCACTCCCGACGGCGCGGCGCGCTCATTTGATTCGGCGTAATATTCCACTCCACCCTCCCTGAATCGCTGAGGCATTTGCGCCAGCGCGTGCGCGGATCAACTGCTCGATCTCCGGCGCGCGAACCTGCGCGGCTTGAAAACGAATCGTCTGTCCGCCGGCGATGAGCAGAAAATCGCCGCGCCCGGCTAATTTTTCCGCGCCCGATCCGGAAATCCCGGCGGCGACGCGCGCATCCTCCGCGCTCGCCACGCGCCCGACGATTCGCACCGGAAAATTCGCTTTCATCAACGAGCCGACCGCGCGCACGGTCGGCTTTTGCGTGCATGCGATTAGCGAAATGCCGGCGCCGCGTCCACGCTGGATGAGCCGTGTCAGCAATCCTTCAACCGCCGCGCCGCCGGTTTGCAACGCGTCCGCGAGTTCGTCAATGACGACGATGATGCGCGGGCGCGTAATCTGATCGCGATCGCGGCGCTCCATTTCCGCGACGAGATAAGCCAAGCGAACTTGCATTTCATCCGGATTGTCAATGATGTTGAAAAGTAAATGCGGCATCTCGGCAAAGAGCGCCAAGCCATGATATTTCGGATCGAATAACGCGAGTTGCAGATCGCGCGGCTTTTGATGCAACACCATGGATGCGAGCATCGTGCGCGTGAGTTCGGTCTTGCCGCTACCGGTCGTTCCGGCGATCAAGCAATGCGCGACATCCGGCGACGCGAGCCGGAGCAACAGCGGCACGCCTTCCGCGTCCAATCCTAAGATCGTGGTGCCCGGTTGTGCGAGCGCGTGCCGCAGCGCCTCGTCCGCCCCGAGCCGCGTTTTCAAATCCGTTAGCCACACCTGTTTGGAATCGGCGCGTTCGATCTCAACCGACAAGGTGCCTTGATTGCGCGTAACGCGCGCGTTGGAAACTCCGAGCGCCAACGCAATTTCATCCGTCAGTGACTCGATCTTCGCCAGTTTCGTGTTGGTCGCCGGCGAAATATGAAACTGAACCGTGCGCGCGGTCATACGTCCTCCCCACACGCGCACGGGCGCTTTGTGCGCGGCAAAGACCATTTCGATTTTGTCGGCTTGGAAGTTGAGAATCTTTCTTTCCATCTCTCAATCGCTTAATCCCTTCCTCTAGTCCGTCCAGCCAACGCGTTTTTCTTCGCCGCGCGCCGGCAGCGCGATGCGCCCCGTGCCGGCCGCAATGGGCATTACGATATCTCTTACCGAGTTTTCTGCCGGGTTGCCCGGTTTTTGTTTCGTAAGCCACTCCTGCAATTGATTCAGTTTCTGCGCGACGATGCTCTTGCGCGGTTCTTCTTCCTTCGCCGGCATCGCCGCTACAACCGTAACCGGCTGCCGGCGTTCAACGATGATTGGCGCGCGCGCAGGTTTGATTTGCGGCGCGACCGGAATCGCGTTTGGAATGATCAGCGCTTGGCGTAAGGGGCAGCCGGCGCAATCGCGCGGCGACGTAATCGGAATGACTTTGGCGGAACACGCCGCGCGTTCCAATGCAATCGAGGGCTCCACATCGTCCCAAATTTCGGTCCTGCCATTGCCAAAGCGGACGGTAATCGGCAGCCGCGCGCGATGATCGAGCGTGGCGCGTAAATGCGCGCAATTGATCGCGCTGATCGGGCACGCGCGGCAAATATTCGGCGAAACTTCGCGCTCGCCGGTTTTTATTTTGTCGCACAGGATGCGACCTTCGTTATCCACTTGGCGAAAAGGGCAGGGCTTGAGATTCACTTGATAATCCCGAACTACGACGGCATGATCGCTTTACCATTGGCTTTGCGAATGATGCACAAAACTTTGCCTTGCACCTCGACATCTTTTGCCGGATAAGGCGGCAGATGCATCATTGGATTTTCGGCTTTCAACGTCACCCAATTGCCTTTGCGGAAATATCGTTTCAATGTAATCGCTTGCTTGCTCTTGATCCACGCGGCAACGAGATCGCCGTTCTTGGCGACCGGCGTCAATTGCATTACCACCAGATCGCCGTCATTCACCAACGCGTCGAGCATCGAATCGCCATTCACTTTTAGCATATAGACACTGAAAGAGCTTTCAGCATTCTGCGCATCCCCAACCAAATCGCGCGCGACGTCTATCCATTCGATCGGTAGCGTTTGCTCGATCACCGGGTTCAGCATCCCGGCGTGAATGACCCCGAGCAGCGGCACGCGGACGCTCGCTTGCCCGAACGGATCGCGCAATAACCGGATGCCGCGCGTGACGCCGCGATCAATCGCGATACATCTCGCCGCGCGCAATTTTTTCAAATCGCGCGCGATGTGATCTTTCGACGCAATGCCGACCGCGCGTTTAATCTCGCCGTACGTCGGCGACCGCCGCGCGTTTTCGCGTTGATACCGACCGATAAACTTCCAGATGCGTAACTCGTCTTCACCGAGTTCTGAGATTGACATTCTTGCGTCTCCTCTCTTGGTAGAAGCGCCGGTCAGAACTAGCGTTCTATTCTTGGGATTATAACAGAACGATTGTTCTATGTCAAGGGGTTGCGGAAATTTTAATCGAGAAGGGCAGAGCGGCGCGTCATCGAGCGAGGGATATTTCGGCAGCGATGATTGGTAGGGGAAAATAAAAAAGGCGAGACACCGGTCTCGCCTCAAATGGAAAAAGCAAAATACGAATCTATTTGGCAGCGCGGAGCGCGTTCAATTTTTTCATCAAACGCGATTTGCGGCGCGAGGCATTATTCTTTTTCAGAATGCCTTTTTCAGCCGCTTTGTCCAGCGCGCGAATGGCTTGCTTTGTCGCTTGCTCTGCCTTTGCCGGATCGTTTGCTACGATCTGCGCGTTGGCTTGTTTGATATAGCTGCGCGTCGTGGAAATCACGACGCGATTACGCGCGCGTTGCCGCACGCTTCGCCGCGCGGCTTTTTCCGCCGATGGTATATTGCCCAAGTTGAAAATCCTCCCACAAGATCAAATCTATTGTGCCTGCCTAGTGTCATTGCGAGGAGCGTAGTTTGCGACGAAGCAATC
>JACQGS010000191.1 GCA_016199405.1 Chloroflexota bacterium
AATTCGTGGCAAAGATTCCCGTTCATTCTGGTAGAGCCAGAAAAATGAGCGCCATACGACAAACTCAGATCAATCTCCGCGTCCCCAAGCAGATTGCGGCAGATTTGCAGGAAATTGCCAAACAAGAACGCACCTCCCAAGGCGGTTTGGTGCAGGAGATTCTGTTAGAATTTATCCCCCTCCCCCACCCGTTCCCATAATCCCGCCCGCGGTCATCTTCGCCACATCCAACACGCGATCCACTTCCGCCTCGCTCAGCCACCCTTTTTCCAAAACGACTTGCTTGATCGACACATTGCGCGCCATCGCTTCTTTCGAAACTTCCGCGGCTTTCAAATAGCCGATCACCGGGTTGAGCGCGGTCACGAGCACCGCCGATTTCGCGAGCCACCCTTCCGCTTTTTCGCGATTCACCGTAATGCCGGCGACGCATTTCGTCGTGAACGCGCCCACCGCGCCAATCAACACGTCCATCGTCTGGAATAAATTGTACGCGAGGATCGGCATCATCACATTCAATTCCAATTGCCCCGCCGCCGCCGCGAGCGACACGGTCAGGTGGTTGCCCATCACGTGATAGCACGTCATGTTCAACATTTCCGCGAGCACCGGATTCACTTTGCCCGGCATAATAGACGAGCCCGGCTGCACCGCCGGCAAACGAATTTCGTCCAAGCCGGTCGTCGGTCCCGACGCGAGCAAACGAAAATCATTCGCGATGCGCGTCAGCGTCAGCGCGAGCGTGTTCATTGCCGCGGAAAAATCCGCCGCGTCCGCGAGCGACTGCATGGATTCAAATAAATTTCCGCTCGACCGCACTTTCAAATTCGCTAATTCGTTGATGCGTTTGATCATTCGGGGATGATATTCCGGATGCGCGTTCAGCCCCGTGCCTGTCGCCGTGCCGCCGATGCCGAGTCGGCGCAAGCGCTCGCCCGCCGCCGCGATGCGCTCGCGATCATTCCGCACGGCTTGCGCGTACGCGCCAAACTCCTGCCCCAGCGTCACCGGCACCGCGTCCTGCAGATGCGTGCGTCCGGATTTCACGATCCCGGCAAACTCTTTGGCTTTGGCATCGAGCGCGTCCGCGAGCGCGTCGAGCGTTTTCAGCAATTCGTCCAGTCGCCACAGCGCGCCCAAACGAATCGCCGTCGGGATGGTATCGTTCGTGGATTGCGCCATATTGACGTGATCGTTCGGGCTCACCGGTTTTTTCGCGTCGTCGAGCGCAAAGCCGAGCAATTGGTTCGCGCGATTCGCGATCACTTCGTTCACGTTCATATTGTGCGACGTGCCCGCGCCGGCTTGAAACGGATCGACGATAAATTGGTTTTCCAACTTATGATCCATCACTTCCTGCGCGCTCGTAACAATCGCTTCGGCGATTTTCTCCTCGAGCAAGCCGAGATCGCGGTTCACTTCGGCGGCGGCGCGCTTGATCAGCGCCATCGCCCACACGAACGCGCGATATTGTTTCAAGCCGCTGATCGGAAAATTTTGCGCGGCGCGTTGCGTCTGCGCGCCCCACAACGCGTCGGCGGGGACGTTCATCGTGCCGAGAGAATCTTTTTCGGTGCGGTAATTCAAGTGTGCCTCCTTACATTCTCGAACGCGGGAAAATTGCGTCCACGAAGGACACGAAGGAAAAGAAGCCAAAGCCCGCGTCCAAATATCGAGCGCGGGCAATGATGTGCCGGGGAAATCGCGACACGCGTCTTGATCCGGTCAAAATCGCGTCAGGTAGAGACGTTCCGGCGGAACGTCTCTCTCGCCGGCGGAACGTCTCTCTCGCCGCCGAAACGTCTCTACGGCGGAACGTCTCTACCCCAATCCCTGCAACTGAATGCGCGCTTGGTTCTTGAGCATCCCGTGCGCGCCGCCATTTGCCACCTTTTCCCATTCGGCGCGCGCCTTGACCTTGTCGCCCTTTTTGGCGTGAATCACGCCCAAGTAATAGCGCGCGTGATCGTTGCCGGGATTTGCCGCCAGCGCGTCTTCAAATTCCTTGCGCGCGTTTTCCCAATCGCCGGTAATGTAATACGCGCTCCCCAAATTAAAATGCGCGAGCGCGTCCGCCGGTTTGTCCTTGTGCTCCCGCTCAAACCACGCGACCGCCTCTTGGGGCGAAATATCTTGCTGCACCGCCATCTTTTTGTCTGCCATTTCTGCCTCCGGTTATTCTTCCGCCAACACAATCACGCGATCCTCTGCCGCGAACGTCACGCGTTCCGATTTTTTCGGATTCACGCGCACGCCGTACGCCTGCGCCGCGTCCCCACTCAATGCTTTGATGCGATACCCCAGTGCGACTTGGCCGCGCCGCCGCGCGGATTCCACGACGGTGTAAAAATTCAGCGGCTTGCCCAGTTCGACGTAATCGCCGGCGGGTTTCAAATACAATTCCGACCCTGCGGGATCGAACAAGTCTTGAAAGACCGCTTCCAGTTCCTTGTTCTCAGACAATTGTGACAACAGGAGACTAATCAGTTTATCGCTGACGATGAAATCATCCGCGCGCGTAACCTCGGCAAGCTCGCGATTGCGCAGGTCGAGCATTTCGCTGACGATCGCAAAATTGGCGTGGGCGCGTTCCGAAATTTCGCGCAGGTGCAAAAGCGTGATGAGCGTTTTCGCATCGGCTTCCTGAACGCCCAACGTTTCGGAATAACTCAACACAATAATATGATCGTAATGCTCCACGCGCAATTCGTCCAGCACCCGACGGTCGGTCGTCTCGCCGCGGCGAAAAGAAAATTTTTGATTCGTCAGTTCGGGCAGCGCGCGCGCCAAATCCATGTCGTTCTCGGCGACGAGCAACACTTCCGATCCGGGCGCGACGTACCGATCCAGTTCGCGCACAATGATCGGCGCGCGCGCGTTCCAGCCCAAGACCAGCGTTCGCTCCGGTTTGCCTGGCAGCGGGCGCGTCGCGCGCATCGCGGCGGCGTCAATCGGCGGCGCGGCATTGCCGGTCAAGCGAATCGTGTCGTCGTCCGGCGAAACTACAATTACGCGATCGCCGCCGGCGATCGACGTCTCCATCGGCGGATTGAGTAACACGCGTCCGTCCGCCAAGCGCAAGCCGATCAGCGCGGAATCTTCGTACGCCAACAGCGCGTCGCCAAACGACTTGCCGACTAACCCGGCTTCCGCTTTGAAATAAATTTCGTCGCCGCCAAAATCCAAGAGTTCGGTGTAAACAATCGACAAGCCGGATTGCCGGCACGTTTGCGCGATAATGCGCGCGAGCAAATCGCCGACGAGCAACAGCGTCGTTTCGCTCCCGCCGACCATCCGCGCGACCGGCAAATTTTCGGCTTTGTGAATCTGCGCGACAATATGATACGGCTCGGCGCGGCGATTGGAATTATTCGTCAGCGCAAGGATGCTCTTGATGACGTGCGTATCCGGATCCGCAACCTCCGGCGCGAGAATGATCATGGACTTGGCGGCATTCGGATTGACGATTTCCAAATCCGCGAGCGAAAGCGGACTGCCGTGGCGGCAGACGACGCGCGTGTTCTGGCGCGCGTTCACTTCCGCGCGGATTTCGTCTTCCATTTCCATTTTGTCTTTTTCCGCGAGAATCACGATCACCGGTTTTTTCTGATTCGCATTCGCCATCGCTAATTCCGAGATGATCGAAAAAATTTGCGACGACCAGCCGAGGATCAGCGTTTGATTCTGTTCGACGACAAACGACTTGCCTTTGCGCAATTCCTGCAAGCGCGCGTCGATGGCATTATTGATGATGCCGATCAGCGCGCTGACGAGAAAAATTCCGCCGAAGGTGAAGGCGAGCATCGCGCCTAAAAACGGCACGCTGCCGCGATCGCCGCCCATCGTGCCCGAGTCGAGCGTGCGGAGCAGTCCCAACCACATCAATTCAAAAAAATCGGGCGAACTGCCGTCGTCGGCGGTCGGAGCGACGCCGGTCATGGCGACGAACGCGGCAATCAACGCAATCAGCGCACCGGAAATGAGAAACAAGCCAATCACCATCGCGATGGGACCGCGTGCCATCACGTTGTCAAAGCGATAACGCAGGCGCTCGCGCCAGGTAATTTTTTTCAAGACGACCTCCTCGGAGGACTGGCTAGAATAGAAAAGGCGGACACTTATAGTATCCGCCTCTATCAAAAAGTCAACTAACAATTCGGAAATTCCAAGGCTTGCGCCAAGTCGCGTTTCAAAATTTGGCTGGCAGCCCAGCCGCGCTGGGCGTGAGCAAAACGGCAGCGCGGCTGCCTTCTACCCAGCGCGCCATTCGCGTCCGCGCCGCACGCGAGAATCACGGAGAGTGAATTTCGTGTGCCTTGGTGTCCTTCGTGGACAAAAACGTTTTATCTCCGCAACACCGGAATGCTCCCGCCGGTAATCAGCGCGCCTTGCGAACTTTGCACATTCAACACGCTCACCGCCGCCGCGATTTTTTGCGACAGCTCGCGAAAAATTTTGGCGTGCGGCGAATCCGGTTGGGCGGCGGTGATCGGCGCGCCGGTATCGCCGCCCACGCGAATCGAAACGTCGAGCGGGATTTCGCCGAGAAACGCCACGCCATATTGCGCCGCCATTTGCTGCGCGCCGCCGTGCGCGAATATTTCCGTGCGCTCGCCGCAATGCGGGCACAAAAAGTACGACATATTTTCGACGATGCCCAGCACCGGCACTTCGAGCTTCTTGAACATCATAATGCCCTTGAGCACGTCCGCGAGCGCGACATCTTGCGGCGTCGCGACAACGACGCCGCCGGTCAGTGGCACCGATTGCGCCAGCGTCAACTGCACGTCGCCGGTGCCGGGCGGCAAATCAATCACGAGATAATCGAGCGGTCCCCATTCCACATCGGTCAAGAATTGGCGCACCGCGCTATGCAGCATCGGGCCGCGCCAAATCACGGCTTGCTCCGGCGGAACGAGAAAACCCATCGACATCAATTTCACGCCGTGCGCTTCTAGCGGCAGAATTTTTCCGTTGACCGAGCGCGGCGGTTCATTGACGCCCATCATGATCGGAATGTTGGGACCGTACACATCCGCGTCCATCAAGCCGACCTGAGCGCCGCTCTGCGCGAGCGCGACGGCGAGATTCACCGCGACGGTCGTCTTGCCGACGCCGCCTTTGCCGGACGCCACCGCAATCGTCGAGCGTACCGGAATATTCAATTTGCCGGAAATGCGCGCGTCGCTCGGCACGTTCGCATCCCATTTGATAGTGATTTGCTTCGCGCCGGTCGCAGCAACCGCGGCTTTGGCTTCGCTCTCGATCTGCCCGCGCAACGGACACGCCGGCGTCGTCAGCACGATCGTAAAATTCACCGCCTCGCCGGCGATGCGCACATCCTTGATCATCTTGAGCGTCACCAAATCGCGATGCAGTTCCGGCTCTTGCACGCGGCTGAGCGCGTCCAAAACATTTTGTTCAGTAATCATCCATGCTCCATTATAAGACCTGCGAGGTCTCAGAGACCTCGCAGGTCTGTCTCACGTCCATTATATCCGCTTTGGGCGGTTCGTCCATTCAGAATTCGTAAAACAAAAAATGTGAGCGTTCATGTGTCATTGCGAGCGGTTTGTGCGAAGCAATCCCCGAGTTCCAATGGCAAAAAGCGTCACTCCAATTGTGGCTTGGGGATTGCTTCGTCGCATACAACGCTCCTCGCAATGACACACTGAATTTCTTCGCGCGCTTCGCGGTGAATTATCTGCTTGGCAACGCGAAATATTTTTCCATGATCTCGCGAAAAATCGGCGCGGCGGTTTTGGAGCCCTCGCCGCCGTGCTCGACGATCACCGCGATCGCAATGCGCGGATTGTCGGCGGGGGCGTAGCCGGCAAACCACGAATGCGGATCGCCCGGCGGCGCCTCGGACGTGCCGGTTTTGCCGGCGGAAATAATTTTCGCGCCGCGGAACGCGCTGAACGCCGTGCCGCTCGCATCGGTCGTCACGCGGCGAAGCGCGTCCTTGATCGACGCGAGCGTTGCGGCGGAAATCGGCAATTTGCTTTTCACTTCCGGCGCAAAAACCTTTTCCGTGCCGTCCGCCAAACTGCTCACGCGCGACACCAAGCGCGGGCGATACAACGTGCCGCCATTCGCGACCGCCGCCATCAGATTCGCGATTTGCAGCGGCGTCGTCAGCATATTGCCTTGCCCAATCACCAAGTTGATCGGATCGCCGGGACGCCATGTCCCAGCGTTCGGATCGGCGACAAAGCCGGCGGCGTCCGCGATTTCAATGCCGGTGCGCGCGCCCAAGCCAAACGCGCGCGCGAAATTCGGCATCAAGTTGCGATCGATCTGATCGAGCCGCTGACCGACCTGATAAAAAACGACATCGCACGATTGCGTGAGCGCGCTCGAAAAAGAAATCTTGCCGTGACCGTGTTTCGTGTCTTCGTAAATCCAACACACTTTGCGAAAGTTGGGACCGAGTCCATCCCAATAGCCCGGGTCTTCGAATCCGTTCGTCGGCAAATAGCCGCCCTTTTCCAACGCGGCGGCGTACGCGACGACTTTGAAAACCGAGCCGGGCGGAAACGCGCCTTGCGCCGCGCGATTGACGAGCGGGTCGTTCGGATCGTTCAGCAGCGCGCGCAATTCCGCCGCCGAAAGTTTTTGCGACAATTTATTCGGATCGAACGCCGGATGGCTCACCATCGCGAGCACCGCGCCGTTCGTCACGTCCAGCACCACCGCCGCGCCGACACGATTACCTAACGCTTTTTCGGCGATCTCTTGCGCGTCAATGTCGAGCGTGGTTTGCACATTGCGGCTTTGCTTTGCCGGCGCTTGCGCGAGCGTCGCGCTGACCGTGCCATCGGCTCCGACGATCTGCAATTTGCCGCCGCGCGTCCCCGCCAGATACGGCTCGCCCCAGAATTCTAAGCCACTCTTGCCAATCAGATCGCCTTCGCGATAACCGCGGTTCCAAAATTCCTTCAACTCGTCCGCGTTGATTTGATTGAGATAGCCGATGGTATGCGCGGCAGATTGCGCGCGCGGGTACGTGCGCATATCTTTGGTCGTCTCAGTATGAATGCCGGGCAAATTGAGCGCGTCGAGATTGGCTTTCGTCTGTTGTTCCGGCGTCAGTCTGCCGACCTCCGTGCGCCAGTCGCCGGGAAATTTGGCGTACTCGTTTTTGATATTCGCGGCGGATTTATTCAACACACGCGCGAGCACGCTCAACACCGCATTTTCGCTTTTCATTTCAATCGGCACGACCTCGACGACGACTTGCGTTTGCGGCGTCGTGAACGCGCGCCCTTTGCGATCGAGGATGTCCGCGCGCGCGGACGCGGCGGCGGAAAAGCGGACTCTGCCGCCGGAGGCGAGTTGAGTGAAAATCAAACCGGGCGTCCACAACACGCCCCAGCGACCGTCCTCGCGGCGGAGCAACATCGTATTCTCTTGTTGAATTGTTCCGAAAATATACAGATCAATCGCCGCGTTGAATTTCACTTCGGCTTCGTTGCCTTCTTCGCGCGTCGCGACGAGATTCGTCTGGACCGATTTGAACATTGCCTCTGCCGCGATGTCTCGATAGCGCGCGACGAACTGCTCCACCGCAATCGTCGCTTGCCGGCTCGGCGCGAGCATCGCGTACAGCGCAGGGTAATCGGATTCGCTCCACGCCTTGAGAAACGCGCGCGCGGTTTCTTCGGCGGAGAGCGCGGGCGTGGGGGAAGGCGCGGGGGTGAAGGCGATATCGCCGGGCAGAAGACTGCAACCCGCGAGCAGAAAAGCAAGCAGAAGCGAATAGCGTTTCATTCAAATCTCTCGCGGCAAAACTATAGCACGGCAGATGGAATCGCGCAACAGGCGCATCAGTCTCGTCGTCCAAGTGGACGGCGACCTGAGTCACGATATCGAGTTGGTCAATTCCGAGGGCAGATTATTCCGGTGGAATAAATAACGCGCAATAAAAAAACGGGCGAAAAGATTCGCCCGTTTTTTTATTTCACAACGTCATGGACATGCGCCGGTTACAAATGCACGTTCACCGGCGTACCGACTTCTGCCCAATCGAAGAACCACTTGGCGTCGGCGATCGTCAGGTTGACACACCCATGACTCATCGGCTTGCCAAAGTTATTGTGCCAGTACGTGCCGTGAATGGCATAGCCCTGATAAAAGAACATCACGCTCGGCACGCCGGGCAAATAATAATAGTCCCCGCTAAATTTATTGCCGCCGCTCATCGCTTGGGAGGGCACCTTGAGATAGACCTTGTATTTTCCGAGAACGGTCGGATGCCACGCGGTGCCGGTCGAGACGAGAACTTTTTTAAGCGGCGTCGTGCCTTGATACGCGGTAATCGTTTGATCACTAATGTCAATGTCAATCCATTTGCCGTCGGTCGGCGGATTCACGGCGCGATTCGCCGATGCCACCGGCAACGCGGTGGTCGAATCGCTGCGCGCGGTCGTTGCGGGCGCGGGCTGATTTTTGCCGGGGATATTGAGCCGCTGTCCCGAATAGATGAAATTCGGATTGCGCACGACGTTCGCGTTCAGAATCGCTTGGATGGTCGTGCCGAAGCGCATCGCGATCGCGTAGAGCGTATCGCCATAGCGCACGGTGTACACGCTGACGACCGGCGCGGCGGCATTCGCCGTCGTCGCCGTCGCCGAATCGGTGAACGTTTCCGGGATGAGCAGAATTTGGCCCGCGTAAATAAAATTCACCGACGGCAAGCGATTCGTTTGCACGATCGCTTCGGGCGTCGTGCCAAACTGTGCGGCGATATGCGCGAGATCATCGCCCCACTTGACGACGACGAAGGCAGGGTTGGCAGCAGACGCCACGCGCGGCGACGCGCCCAGAAGCATGAGCAGAACTAGTGCAGCCATTTGAAAAAGTTGGATGCCAACCCGATTGGGCTTCACGCTCAATTTCGCCCGAAAATCCAAGTCGAATCCCGAGCTTTCAAGTGGATGCACTACTAGAGGCAAGAGCCAGCGAAGAATAGATTTCATCGCGATCTCCTTTCGGGCGAGGTGGTCAAGCGGACGGAATGTAGCATACTTGGACGAATTACACAAGACGGGTTTGAACTCACACGACTTTGTACACCGGCGTTTGCAAATCCGGATCGGTTTCGTCGTTCACCATCATTTCGCCAAAACGTTTGCCGTGCTCGACCAAGCGATCGAGCGCGGCCACATCGTCCAAATCAATCTTCTCGATGCTGATTTGAAAGCGGCGAAAATCCATGCCCGTGAACAACTGATCCACGACGCGCGATTGCTGATCGTTCGCGTCGGACATCAGCGCGTCCATGAGCGGCATAATCCATTGCGCCGAGCGCAATTTATCCGGCGCGCCAATCGGATAACCCCCGCCGGCAACTCTGCCGGTGCCGACGCTGATCAGCGTCGTCTCTTCCGGCTTCCAGCCCAGCACAAAACGCGCTTCGTACGCGGCGATAAACGTGGGATTGCCAAAACTGCCGACGCCGCCATCCACGTAGCGACCCGCCACGACCGGAAAGTACGTCGGCGCGGCGGCGCTGGCGAGCACGGCGGTCGTGATCGGCATCGCCGCGTATTCCGGTTTCCACGATTTGAAAAAACGCGTGCGCGCGGTGTGCATATCGCGCGCCGCGATCACGAGATCGAATTTGCGCGCGTCCGTCCACAAATCGCCCATCGTCTTGCCGGCGGACTGTTGATCGAATTCTTCTTTGAGCGCGGCATTGGAATAGCGGTACGGAAAAAGCAGCCATAACGCCGAGCGCAAAGATTTCTGAAAAATTTTCGGCGAAACGACGCGATAAAGTTGCGTCATCTCCGCCGCGCTTTTATCGAGCGCGATGCCGGCGGCGACGACGCTGCCGGTGGATGTGCCCGCCGCGATCTCGCAGACCTCGCCCAATTTTTTCCCGAGCGCGGCTTCCAGCACTTCGAGCGCGCGCGTCACCATAATGCCGCGAATGCCGCCGCCGTCAATCGCGATCGCAACGTGCTGACGAAAAGGTTTCATCGCTCACCCCCCCCGGTGGGCAACCACGCGGGTTGCCCCTACAATTGAAATCGCTTTCTCAAAAATTCCAACACCACGCGATCAATCCGCGCGCCGTCCAACCAGCGATCCTCCAAATTTTCGACGCCGGCAAATTCGCGAAATGCGCGCCGCGTTTCTTCGTCCCACTTGCCATTCACCCCGCCGCGATAATAGCCGCGCAGCCCCATCATCACTTGCAATTCGCGCGCGATGTCGTAATCAATCGGCAGAATATCGGCGGGGCGCGTCTTGCCCAAATACAACCGATGCAATTCCAAGATGCGTTTTAATTCTTCGATCGGCGCGGGATGATCATCCACGCGCAAATCGATGTAGCGATCGTTGAAGCCGGCGTAGCCGCCTTTTTTGCGGACGACGAGCAATGCCGCGCTTTCTTGGCCGCGCTTGTCGCCGCCGGCGGCTTGCCCGGCAACCAGCGCGGCAACGAGCCGATCCGCGAGCTCGCCGCCGGTTTTCTCAAAAGTTTCCGCGAGCGCAGCGACGACCGCCGCGCCGGCGAGAATATTTCCTTGCGCGGCATAATTCTTTCCGATGCGCCCGCCCGCCCAATCGTAACAACCTTTGCCGGTGTAGGAAAACGCGCGCCCGCGCGCATCCACAATCCCAAACTGCCGCGCGTCGCGATCTTTGTCTTGCGCGATCAACGCCGCGCCGGCTTGCTTCGGCGCCATGCCGCGTTTCAACATCCGCAAGCCGCGCGGTCCGTACGCGGTGTTCGCGAAGGATTGCGTCGCAATCGCGCCGATGCCGGCTTGCGCCCACGGCACGACCGCGCCGACGGACAAAAATTTCGATTCAACCGCGATGCCGAGATCGCCGGTTTTGGAATCGTACGCGACGAGGGAGAAGGTGGAAGGATGCATTTTGTTCCTCGGTAGAGACGACCCGCCGTAGAGACGACCCGGCGGGTCGTCTCTACGATTTGTATCCAAATTTTCGCAACAAATCCTTTCGCCATGCGACACCGGCTTCATCCTCGACGCCTTGCGTTTTCACGCCGTCAATCACGCCGAGAATGCCGCGCCCTTGTTCGGTTTCCGCGATGATCACCTCAACCGGATTCGCGGTCGCGCAGAAAATACCGACGACTTCGGGCACGTTCTTGATCGCGCCCAAGACATTGATTGGAAAAAACCCGGCGCCAAGAAAAATAATGAACGAATGCCCCGCCGAAAGCGCGAGCGCGTTTTTCTTCGCCAGCTCGACAAGCACGGCATCAGTGCCACTCGCGCGCACGAGCGCCGCGCCGGACGCTTCGCAAAAGGCGAGCCCGAACTTTATTCCCGGCACCGCAGTGACCAACGCTTCGTGCAAATCTTCAACCGTCTTGATGAAATGCGATTGACCGAGGATGAGGTTGAGTGAGTCGGGATTTTCAATTTTCCAAGTCTTGAGTTCCATTGACAACCTCTGCCTAGTACCGTGTCTCATAAGTTTTCCGACGGTCGTCAGACCGTCAACGGCAATCCTTTGTACGTCCAACGATAGGGATGCGCCCAACGC
>JACQGS010000197.1 GCA_016199405.1 Chloroflexota bacterium
CTTCGCTCAGGGCAGGCTCCTCACGCATCACGTCCCACGTCTCCCCACCACTTTGATAACTCGTTGCTTTCCGCTATAATGAACTTGTGAATCCTCGCGTCCCATTTTTCCTAATCAGTGTTGCAATTGCAATGCTGTCTGCATTCAGCGTGCCGCGCGCGGTTGCTTTTGCCGCGACATCAACTCCGACCCTGCCGCCGTGGCTGTTCACCCTCACGCCGCTGCCAACCAACGCGCCGCTTCCCCCCGCAACACTCACGCGCCGCGCGACCAACGCGCCATCGCCCATTCCAACCATTGCCTCGACCGCGACTGCTACTCCATTGCAAACGGCAACGCTCGAAGCCACGACCGCGCTGACAGCAACGACCGCAACGTCAACCGTATCGCCAACTGCCTCGCGCGTCGCGCTCACGCTCGATCCAAAAGTTTTGGCGATTGATACGCTCCGCGCGCGCAAGTACGGCGGCGGCGCAATCAAGATTACCAAAATCATTTCCGATAACGGCGAGTTTCAGCGCGCGCTCTTTGAATATCCGTCCGACGGTTTGCGTATCACCGGCATGATGGACATTCCGCGCGGCAATGGTCCTTTTCCGGTCGTGATTCTCGATCACGGTTATTTCAAACCGTCCGAATATAAAACCGGCGACGGCACGAACTTCGCCGCCGATGCGTTCGCGCGGCGCGGCTATCTCACGCTCGCGTCCGATTATCGTTGTTACGGCGGCTCGCCGTGCATTTCGAATCCGCTCGATGTCGGCTACGCGATTGACGTGATGAATTTGATCGCGCTCGTGCCGACGCTGCCGAACGCGGACGCCGCGCGCATTGGAATTTGGGGGCACAGCATGGGCGGCGGCGTCACCGCGCGCGTGCTGACGATCAGCGATGCCATCAAAGTCGGCGCGTTATACGCGGCGGTGCATTCGGATGACGAGATTCATTACTGCTGGCTCGTCGATTGTAAAACGCCGGTCGCGCCGACGCGTGTCGCGCGCGCGCCGCGCCTGAATGAGCTCGATCCGGATTTCACTGCCGGGCTTGACGCGGGCGCGTCCGCCTCGCGCGATCCGATGGCGCGCTTGCGCGAGATTTTCGCGCGCTCATCGCCGTTTCGCAATTTGCAATACGTGACCGCGCCGGTCATTATTCATCACGGCGAAAAAGATGATCTCGTTCCGTTGCAGTGGTCGATTGATCTCGCGGACGCGCTGAATGCGCGCGGCAAGCCGGCATTTTTTTATTCGTATCCTAGCGAAGGGCATGTTTTTGTCGGCGTGCAATGGCGCTTGTTCATGGAGCGCACGATTTCATTCTTTGACAAATATCTCGACCCGCGCGGCGCGCCGATGACCGCCGACCAACGCGTGTTGCGGCGCGAGAATTTCATTATCGAATCCGGGTATTGACACACCGTCATTGCGAGAAGCCGTGAAGCGGCGACGTAGCAATCTCCGAGCTGTTTGGGGATTGCTTCGCAGAGACCGCTCGCAATGACATGAGAGGAAAGTTATGCCAGACGAGCGCATCGCAATTGTCACCGGCAGTGGCAAAGGAATTGGGCAGGGGATCGCGCGGCGGCTTGCCGCGGCGGGCATGACGATCGTCGTCAACTATCATGCCGATCGGGCGTCCGCGGAGGAAACGCTGGCGCAAATCCACGATCACGCGCCGCGCTCGCTGATTTGCCAAGCCGATGTCGCGACGCCGGCGGGCGCGCAGAAATTGATTGACGAATCCTTCGCCGCGTTTGGGCGCGTGGACATTCTCGTCAATAACGTCGGACCGTTTTTGGTGAAATCGCTTGTGGACACCGAGCCGGAAGAATGGCGGCAAATGTTAGACGGCAATCTTTCGAGCGTATTCTATTGTTGCAAGTACGTCCTGCCGCGCATGCGCGCACAAAAATCCGGCTGCATCATCAATCTCGGTTCGTTGAACGCCGAGACCGCACGCGGCGCGTCGACGACGACCGCTTACAACGTGGCGAAAACCGGACTCGTCGTCTTGAGCAAATCCATCGCGCGCAATGAGGGGCGGTACGGGATTCGCTGCAATCTGGTGAATCCGGGATTTATCGAAACGTACGCGACGACCGAAGTGGATCGGCGCGAAATGCCGAACCTAATTCCGCTGGGACGGATGGGGAACGTGGATGACATCGCGGAAGCCGTCGCGTTTCTTGTCTCGGCGAAAGCCGCGTATATCAACGGGACCGTGTTGAACGTGCACGGCGGGTTGTGGGTGTGACCACGAATAGAAACGAACACGTGGATAGAGCAAATGGCTAGTGGAAGGAGTGGACTTGGCAACCAACCGAACCAATTACGTCAGTCGAGCCAGTGATCAACGCTACCGCCACTTGTTTGAGTACATGCCCATTTGCATCTTCGTCGCCGACTTGACGGTGACTCCGGCGGTCATCATGGAGGTCAACCGGCGTACGGAACTGGTCTATGGCTATACAGCCGCCGAGTTGGTTGGGAATTCATCCAACTACCTTGTGCCCGAAGAGTCCAGGACGAGCGTACAGGACATCCTACAGCGTGTCCAGCAAGGCGAAACAGTAACAGCCGAGATCACTAACCGGCGTAGGGATGGGACGATTTTTCCTGTGCGAGTTGTCGCCACGCTTGATCCAACCGATAGCAGCCGCATGTTCGCCACGGTTGAAGACATCACCGCCGAAAAACAACGCCGGAGCGAGGCGGAAGCCATCGAAGCCGAACGCATCCGTATCGCTCATGAGATTCACGACGGCGTGGCGCAAAGTTTGGCTGGATTGCGCTTCAAATCTGCGCTATGGTCTCACCAAGCGGATTCGGCTCCCCCTCCCATGCGCGCCGCACTGGACGAAATGCGAGACGTGCTCAATACCGCCATCGCCGACATCCGTCGCGCCATCTTCGCTCTGCGCCCGATGGACCTTGAGGTGCTGGGTTTTTTTCCGGCGCTCACGCAACTTGTCACTGATTTTGGCGATCAGAATCAACTGGCAGCCCGGTTGGATGTGTCTGGGCAACATGACATCCTGCCCGCGGTCTACGAATTACCTTTGTCCCGCATCATCCAGGAAGGACTGAACAACATCGGTCACCACGCCCATGCGAGTTCGGCGCGGGTGTGCCTTAATGTGGATGCGGCTCGCGGCGTTGCGGTTTCAGTGCGCGACAATGGTCGTGGCTTTGACCCAAGCCAGTTCGGATCCGCCGATCATGCCGGGCATTTCGGTCTCCGCCAGATGCGCGAGCGCATACTGGATCTGGGCGGTACATTGGATATTCGCAGCGCGATCGGTCAGGGCACGGAACTGCTCATCACCTTGCCGCCGGTCGTCCAAGAGGTCAACCATGCCGCCGATTAGGATTCTGATTGCCGATGACCACACCCTGGTGCGCAAAGGTTTAAGCCAACTCTGCGAGGGGATGGGTGGTTTCACAGTAGTTGCCGAAGCCCAAAACGGCACTGAGGCGGTGGCTCTGGCATGCACGACGCAACCGGATGTGATTCTGATGGACATCGTCATGCCCAATATAGATGGCGTGGAAGCAATCCGCCAAATTATGCGCGAAATCCCAAAGGTGCGTATCATTGCGCTGACCATGTATCGTCAAGAGCAGCCCATGCTCGACGCTATCCGGGCGGGTGCTCGGGGCTACTTGCTCAAGACCGTAGATGCCGGGGAATTGATCGCAGCAATCCGAGCCGTGCATCGTGGCGATTACCTCATTGACCCCATCATCGCGGCGCGCGTACTAAGCGAGTCCCATATTGCCATGCCCGAAAATCCTCGGGTCGAGCCGCTGACGGAGAGCGAGATGGCGGTCCTGCGTATGGTAGCCCAGGGCGTAGATAACGAGCACATCGCCCAAGTGCTCAACTACTCCGTCTATACCGTGTCCAACCGACTGCGCACCATCTACGAAAAGTTGCACGTGACCAACCGCACCCAAGCCGCCCTCTACGCCCTGCGCCAAGGGTGGGCGACGCTGGACGAACCGCCCACTTAAGCACCGCCGTTATCCCCTTCGTTCCTTCTCTCTCCCGATCCGTTCTCCACTCTCAAGTACAAATTATTGTACCAAAACTACTCAAAAAGTAGATTGATTTGTGTCTATCGCCGCGCGTGATTACGTGTGATATTTGCGCGGTTGCAAGGTGTGCCTCGTCTGGAGGTGTACACAACTCTATCTTACACAAGTGAAGGAATCACGACACGGTAACGATCAATTGAAACCACCAATCAACCTAATTCAAAGTGGAGGAGAGAAAATGAAACGTATGTGGAACGCGCTAATGCCGAAACGAATCATCGGCATGTTCGTAACAGTGCTAGTCCTCGGATCGGTGTTCGTTGTTGGAGGGCTTGGCGTTCCCGGCAAAGTCTTTGCCCAGGCACCCAGCGCCAAGATGTATGTCACAACCAACTTCAATAACACTATCGTCCGCGCGAACTTAGATGGTACGGGCGGGATCAGTTTAGGCAACCTCGGCGGTACGCTCAGCAACCCGACCGGCATCGCGCTCGACTTAGCTGGCGGCAAGATGTATGTCGCAAACAACGGGAATCACACCATCAGCCGCGCGAACTTGGATGGTACGGGCGGGATCAATTTAGGCAACCTCGGCGGCACGCTCAACGGCCCACGCGGCATCGCGCTCGACTTGGCTAGCGGTCATATGTATGTCGCAAACGAGTTCGGCAACACCATCAGCCGCGCGAACTTGGATGGTACGGGCGGGATCAGTTTGGGCAACCTTGGCGGCACGCTCAACGGCCCGTTCGGCATCGCGCTCGACTTGGTTGGCGGCAAGATGTATGCCGCAAACGACAATAACACCATCAGCCGCGCGAACTTGGATGGTACGGGCGGGATCTGTTAAGGCAAACTCAA
>JACQGS010000013.1 GCA_016199405.1 Chloroflexota bacterium
AAGCTCGATGTGGTTGAGCTCAGACGGCGACTGGATGAGTTGCTAGAGCAATTGACGCCCAGCAAGCAATGGTAACATTTTCTGGTGACGCCACGATACTCATTTCGGTAACATTTTCTCGTGACGCCACTCGTGTGACGGTAGTAATAGTATCCCATTCCTACAACAGTTTGACATGCCTACGCTCCACGATTACAATCCTTTCAATTCTAGTCGGAGGCAATCCATGGAACGCAAACCGATCAGCACCAACAACGCGCCACAAGCGATTGGACCGTACTCACAAGGCATTCACGCCAGCGATTTTATTTTCTGCGCGGGCCAAGTCGGACTCGATCCGGCATCCGGCAAATTGGTCGACGGCGGCGTGGAAGCCCAAACGCGGCGCGCAATGCAAAATCTCGCCGGCGTTTTGCAAGCCGCCGGCAGTGCGCTCAACCAAGTCGTCAAGACAACCGTGTTCCTCGCGAATATGGACGACTTTCAAAAAATGAATGCCGTCTACGCCGAATTCTTTTCCGCCGCGCCGCCTGCGCGCTCTACCGTCCAAGTCGCGCGTTTGCCGCGCGATGCGGCGGTGGAGATTGAAGCGATTGCGGTGGTGTGAGACAACCGAAATCAGATTACAGACGACAGAAAAATAGAAACCGGGAGTCTGCCAAGCGCGAGACTCCCGGTTTTTTCTGTTGTCTGATTAGCAACTACTGAAAACTGATCACTGGTCACTGTCTTTCCACATACTGCTTGCGATAATACTCCGCATATTCGCCCGTCTTCAATTTCCGCCACCACCATTCATTTTCCACGTACCACGTTACCGTTTTTTCTAACGCTTCTTCAAACGAATGCGCCGGCTCCCATCCCAGCCCGCGCAATTTCATCACGTCCAACGAATAACGCCGATCGTGCCCGGCGCGATCGGCGACGTGTTGCAACAGCGTTTCGGGCTTCTTCAGCATTTTCAAGATCAGCCGCGCCATATCGATATTATGCACTTCGCTGCCGGTGCCCACATTGTACGTTTCACCGATTTTGCCGTGACGCAAAACCAAATCAATCGCTTCGCAATGATCGCCGACGTACTGATAATCGCGCATTTGCATTCCATCGCCATAGATCGGCAATGGCAAATCATCGAGCGCGTTCGTGATAAAAAGCGGCACGGCTTTTTCCGGATATTGATACGGACCGATATTATTCGCGCCGCGCGTCAACGTCGCTTGGACGTTATGTGTGACGACGTACGCATGAATCAGCAAATCGCCGCCGGCTTTCGACGCCGCGTACGGACTGCACGGCAACAACGCGTCCGTTTCTTTCGACGCGCCGCTCAGCACCGCGCCGTAGACTTCATCCGTGCCGACCTGATGAAAGCGCAAACCAAATTTTTTCGCCGCTTCCAATAATACGTACGTGCCGTACACATCGGTCTTGATGAACGCGTCCGCGTCCAGGATCGAGCGGTCGACGTGCGTATTGTGCACCACAATATTGCCTATCCCGGCAGCAAAGTTATGAGTGCCTTCGACGGTCAGGTCATAAACAAAGTCGTCGTAGTCTAGTTCGCGGCACTGGCATTCAATGCGCGGATCATAGATGGAGACAACTTTGAGGGAATAAGCGGTACGCCAATTCTCATGGTGGTCAAACTCTCGGTAACTGAGGGAGTAGTCAAGCCCCAACAGACTGGCAAGCAATCCAAGGCCGGTAATGAGTTTCGGCGAATTGGTCGTCATGCGCTGCGCTTGAACCGTTTTGTAGATTTCAGTGTTGCCATCGCCACGCAAATAGCTGTCAAAGAAAGCGCGCTTGTATTCATCTTGAAGCGTATAGAGTGCATCCGGAACTTGCTTTTCATACGAATGGGCTCCGCATAGAGCGGTCACCAACAAGTACAGGATGTGGGATGAGAATACCAACTGATGGGCATTCGGCAATGCGCGTCGCGTGATACTGCCAGCCGTATTTGTAATCAGTGCCGCATCGTGCTGGACTTGTTCGAGAAACTCGATATCGCTGTTTGCAATACAGACCTGCCAACCGCCGTTCGCCTTGTTGTACAAGGCGTTGCCTTCGGCAACATATGCCCCGAGAAAACGCATGAGTGCGAGCAACGCCTCGCCGGCAAGCGATTGCCGAACATAGACGTCTCGGGATCGGCTCCGGCCATCTGACGTGGGGGCGTAAAGTAACCCGTCCACCGATTTGATTTCCGGTAAATGAATCTCTAAGCAATCGCGGTGCCGAGTCCGATCTACATTAATCTTGCGAATGGCTAATAGTTCCGGATTTGTCTCTGCCGCGACGAGCTGTGCGTGAGCATTGTAGACAGAATGGTTGGGCGTGACGATCACACTGCCCCACTTCTG
Organism: Chloroflexota bacterium; assembly: GCA_016199405.1. Taxonomy (GTDB): domain Bacteria; phylum Chloroflexota; class Anaerolineae; order UBA4142; family UBA4142; genus JACQGS01. Next base: position 2,370 of record JACQGS010000013.1, read on the forward strand.
ACGTAGTTGTACTACCTTGCCCTTATAGGGATGGCGTGTGATGTGCGTGATCCGCCGCCATTGCCCCATTCCATTGTGGAAAGAAAGCGCACAGAGGGGTAGTTCTGGTCGAACAATCTCGACGCCATTCATGTCCGTTTCTATGCCACGCTTGTCACCATAAGCTGCGAAAAGTTCTCTCGCAGTAACCAACTTGATTCCATGACCATAGTGAATGGGAAGAAAGGTATCTGCCGCAATGCTCTCTGCCGCAAAATTTACAACGGTGTCAATCTTGTGCTCGCGCACCGCGCGCTCGACCGCCGCGGCGTCGGCGATGTCGTCGCGCACAAACGCAAAACGCGCGTCCTGCGAAAAATCGCGTAGATTGTCCAAATTGCCGGCGTACGTCAGTTTATCGTAGACGATGACGCGGTCGTCCGGATATTTTTGCAAAACGAGGCGCACAAAGTTCGAGCCGATGAATCCGGCGCCGCCGGTGATCAGAAGATTCCGCATTACAGAATTCCTAACTTGCTATAATCGCCGACGACGAGCTTCAGCGTTTTCGTGTTGCCGACGCTGCGCGTGATTTCCGCGTTCCGCCCAATCAAACTATCCGCGATCCTCGCCGGCGTGTCCACGATGCGCGTATGCTCCAACACCACGCTATGCTCGATCTCACAATTTTGAATGAGGCAATCGTGATGAATCGAAGTATAGGGACCGACAAACGCGTTTTCAATCCGCGTATTTTTTCCGATGATCGCCGGACCGCGCACGGTGCTGTTCACAATCGCCGCGCCGGCTTCGATGACGACGCGCCCTTCCAGCTGCGATGCCGCATCGACTTGCCCTTCATTGCGCGATTCAAACGTGTCGAGCACTAAACGATTCGCTTCGAGAATGTCGGACATTTTGCCGGTATCAATCCACCAGCCCTTGAGCAAATGTGCGCGCACGTTCAAGCCGCGGTCGATCAGATATTGAATCGTGTCGGTAATTTCGAGCTCGCCACGCGCGGAAGGTTTGATCGCGTCGACCGCATCAAAGACGCGCGCGTCGAACATATAAATGCCGATGACTGCATACGGCGAAATAAATTGCTTGGGTTTTTCGACCAGTTGAATCACGCGCGTATCGCCGTCGAGCACGGCAACGCCCATGGCGCTGGGGTCGGGCATTTCGTACAAAATAATTTGCGCGTTCATCGTGCCGTCGCGGAAGGCGGCGACCTGCGGGACGATGCCATCGCGAATAAAATTGTCGCCGAGAAACAAAACAAACTTGTCGTCGCGCAAAAAATCGTGGGCGATCCGGATGCCGTGCGCGATGCCGCGCGGTTCATCCTGCACAATGTACGTCACGCGCGCGCCAAATGCCGCGCCATCGCCGACCGCCGCTTGGACGTGATCGCCGGTTTCGGGACTGATGACGATGCCGATCTCCGCGATGCCGGCTTCGACCAAATCTTCGATGGCATAAAAAAGCACCGGCTTGTTCGCGACCGGTACTAATTGTTTTGCGCCGGTGTAGGTGAACGGGCGGAGACGCGTGCCCTTGCCGCCGGAGAGAATGAGTCCTTTCATTTGCCTCTCACGATCTGTCATTGCGAGGAGGGCTTTAGCCCGACGAAGCAATCCCCGTGATTCTTGGGGGTTGCTTCGCTTCGCTCGCAATGACAGATTGAATTATTTCTTTTCCTCGCTCGAATAATACTGATATAACCCCGCGTCGCCTTTCACATTGTTCAGCACCGTGCCGATCAAGTGCGCGTTGACTTTATCCAAAAGCGCTTGCGCTTTTTTCGCGTGCTCGCGTTTCGTTTTGCCGGCGCTGATCACCAGCAACACCGCGTCGACTTTGGACGCGAGCACCGCCGCGTCGGTCACGGCAATGATCGGCGGCGCGTCGAACAAAACCATCTCGACTTTTTTCACCAACGCCGCGATCAAATCGCCCATCCGCCGCGACCCGACCAGTTCTGCCGGATTTGGCGGCAGCGTGCCGCTGGTCAGCAACTGTAAATTCGCGACGCCAGTCTCTTGCAAGGGCGGTTTGGACATGAGCGCATCATCGCGCATCATATCGGTAAAGCCGGTCGCATTGCGCGCGTTGAAAAGTTGATGCAAGGACGGTCGGCGCAGGTCACAGTCCACGACGATGACTTTTTTGCCGCCCTGCGCGAGCGCGACGGCAAGATTCGCGAGCGTCGTTGATTTGCCTTCGTCCGGCGCGGCGGAAGTGACGACCATCGTGCGAATCGGTTTATCGAGCGAAGAGAATTCGAGATTGGTGCGCAACGTGCGATACGCTTCGCTGATGGGCGAGCGCGGATTCGATATGGTGATCAAACTTGAGTTGAGGTCGGTGGGCATTCAGGACTCCAGGGTTCAGTCATCAGTTATCAGTAATCAGTCAACAATGGAGATGCGAACTGCTCACTGTTCACTGCTTCCTGCTCACTGTTCTCGCGCGCGCCGGCTCCGGGTTCAACGGAATCGCGCCCAGCACGACGACGCCAACGTACCGATCGATATCTTCAGGCGACCGAATAATATCCGATTCAAACCATTCGATCACGAAAATCAATAGCACGCCGATCAGCGCGCCTAAAATTCCGCCGGCGAGCGTGTTGATGCTGGTCTTGGGCGAAAACTGCTCCGGCGAACTGGCATTGACCAGCACGTTCACGAGCACGCGATCGCGTTGATCGATCTGCAAATTTTCTTGATTGTGAAATGAAACGAATGTATCGGCAACCGTCTGTGCGATCTTAGGCGTCAGATGGATGAGCGGATGCCGCGCTTCGATCTTGATAATCAAATCGGCTTCATCCGCGCTCAAGTCCATATAGGAAACAAATTTGGTGGGCGACACGTCCAATTGTAATTTGTCGATCACTTGTTGCGTGATGCCGGGCGATTGCAATTGCTGAACGTAGAGCCGCAAGAGGTTTTTGATCGCGAGCGTTTGCCCGTAATCGGAGGGACGCGCTGGGACCGCGCTGAGCGTGACGGTGGACTTGTAAATCGGCGTTTGCAGTTTGCTGAATAGGAACGCGCCGCCGGCAGTGATCACGGCGAGCAGAATAATTATCCAGCCGCGTTTCAGTACGACGCGCGCGTAATCTTGTAATTGCATTGATTCCTCAATTGAAAGCCGCAATCATTTTAGCACAGGTCAAAGAATTCCGGAATTTCTACTTGCCCCGCGGAATCTCCCCGATCACGCGCAGTCCCAACGCCTCCGCATCCCGCGCCTCGCGGATCGAGCCGTCCAAATAATCGAGCACGAACGCGAGCGCGATGCCGGCGAGGAGCGCGAGCGCGGCGCGAATCGGAATATCGAGCTGATCGCGCAACGACGCGCCGACCGGCGCCGCGACCGGATGATCGATCACCGTCACCGTTGCGCCCACCGCGCCGAGTTGCGCAAAATATTTCGCGTTGTTCTCGCTGAGGTTTTTCACCGCCGCGTCGGCAATCTGTTGCGCTTCCGCCGCGTTGTGCCACGTAATCGTCAGCGACATCAACCGTCGCTGCTTTTCAATTGCGCCGGCAATGTTGCCTTTGCTCACTTTGAGATTCGGCGCGCCAGCTCTGGCTAACTGCGCGTTCACGTCGTCCGCAAATAAATCGCTTTGAATCACTTCGACAAAATCATCGCGAATATATTCCGAGGCTTGAAACGAAGAGAGGATCGGATCGTAGCCGGAAACTTGCGTCGCCGGCGGCGCGTTGACGCCAATCGTAAAACGCACGCTCGCTTGAAAACGCGGCGGCGGCGCGCCGCGCAACAATAAACTCCCTGCCGCGACGACGATCACCAATCCAACAATGAGCCACCAATACCGCATAAGAACGCGCACATATTCGCGGAGTTCCATTCAACCTCCAATTACATTACGTCATTGCGAGGAGCGATCTTTGCGACGAAGCAATCTCCGATTTGGAGCCGAGACACCTGCACTTGCGTGTGGTGCAAGTGTTGCTTCGCAAAGACCGCTCGCAATGACGCTTAACGCACAATTCTATAAATCGCGCGATCATCCGTAAACCACAACGCGCCATCCGTTCCGGTTTTCACATCGAGCATACACGATACTCGATTACGCGGCAATGTTTCCAGCAAGGCAAATTGGTCGCGCGCGGCGTTCAGTTTGACGTGGCGCATTGTTTGATCGTTCGCCGCGCAGAAAAACAAATCATGCTTCCATTCGGGAAACATATCGCCGCGATAAAACGTCAACTGCGCCGGCGCAATCGGCGGGGTCACGCGCCAGAGCGGCAAGAGCGGTTTGAAAAAATTTGGGTTCGCATCGCCGCAGGGAATGCCGGGCCGCCAGCCGTGATTACTGCCCGCCAAAACCAGAACGACCAGATCATCGCAGTTCGGACCGTTGATCGTCATGAAAATCTTACCACTGAGCGGGTCGAAATCAAAACCGAAACTATTGCGAATGCCGTACGCAAACACACCGCTGTTCGCAAACGGATTGCCCGGCGCGGGCGTCAGCGGCGCACCCGGCGCAAAGCGATGCAACTTGCCCGGAATTTTCGATAAATCTTGCGCGAGCGCGACCTGCGCGTGCTCGCCGATCACGACGTACAACATTCCATCCGGACCAAACGCGATCACTCCACCGTTGTGATTCGAAGCATTGCCCGGATTCGGCGAGCGAAAAACGGATTCGGTTTTCACCGCGCGATTGCCGACGAGCGTGAGGCGCACGATTTCATCTTGGGTCGGATTGCCGGGCAGCGTGTGATAAATCCACAATTGATTGTTCGTTGCGAAGTTCGGATCAAGCGCGACGCTGAGCAAGCCGCGTTCGCCGGTCGGATCACTGTCGATGTGCGCGACCGGTTCAGTCACCAGCCGCCCATTTTCGATCACGCGCAAGTTGCCGGAATTTTTTTCAGTATAGAATACGCGACCGTCCCTCGCAAACGCGAGCGTCGTCGCAAAATCCGCGTTCGTGACGCGCTCGACGCGCGCACCGTTCGGTAACGCGCCGATGGACGGAAACGCAATCGTCGCGGTGGGCAGCGTGAGGGTGCGCGTTGCCGTCGCGCTCGGCGCATTGGTGATCGTTGCGCGCGGCGTGAGAGTGGAGGTTGCGGTCGGAAGCGGCGCGCGCGTTTCGGTTGGCGCGCTGATGGTGGGCGCGGGGCGCGGCGTCGGCGTGGGTGCCGCGCAGGCAACTA
>JACQGS010000198.1 GCA_016199405.1 Chloroflexota bacterium
CTACCCAATTTCAGATCTGATTCCGTAAGAGAAATGTCTACCGCGCGAACGTGTTCGACCATTGCCTCTTGAGCGCGGCGGGGCGAATGGGCTTTGATCGCGTTGAGAATGGAGCGGTGCGATATTAGCGAAGTGCCGGCGCGTTGCGGCGATTGCAGATGTGCGTTCCGGCTCGGCGCAAGAATGGCGACCAGCGCATTGCCTAAGCGAATGAGCGCGCGATTATGCGTCGCTTCCGCCAGCGCGGAATGGAAATGTGTGTCGGCGTCCGCGCCGGTCTTGCCGCGCTGAATTTGTCTTTCTTGTTGCTGCAGAATCGAGTCTAGTTTCGCGATGTCTTTGGCGGAGGCGCGTAGCGCGGCGAGCGACGCAATCGCCGGATCGAGGATCATGCGGAGTTCGAAAATATCTTGGAGCGCGAGTTGTTTGAGCGTTTGAACTAGGGATTCGGCGCTTTGCTCGACGATAAAAGTGCCGGCACCGGGGCGGCTGACGACGAGGGACTGCAATTCCATGACGCGCAACGCTTCGCGCAAGGTCGCGCGGCTCACGCGTAGGCGGTCGGCAAGGACGCGCTCTGCCGGCAAACGATCGCCCGGCTTGAACTCGCCGTCCCGAATCAGGTCAGCCAGCTGCACCATCACCTCTTCGTAGAGGCGCGTGTTTCTCTTTTTTCGCTTCGTTGCGGTTATGCGGCGGGGCATAGGAAAAAATTGGTCAGACCAATTTTGCGAGGCGAGTATACGCGGTTTTTGTGCGGCTGTCAAACTGAACGAAGAGACAGTCCATCACAATTTCAAAGCGCTCTCGAGAGCGTTTTCGCCCAAAAGGCGGCGTTAGAGAACGCTTGTCCCTTCAAATCTAAGATGTACTGAGACAGAGAGACCCGCAAGGTCACAAACTCTTCGGGTCTAATTTCTCTCTTCACTCCAGCCACGATACTTTGTGGTAAATCCGCTTGACCGGGATTTCGCAGGCGAGCGATTCAAACCTTGCGACGGCGTTCAAGTTATCATACGTTTCAATCGTCCACTTGTCGCCAGTGCGGCGATAACATTCGACGCGCGCAGATTCGGATTCGATCGTCACGTACTCTTGCAAACTGGGGATCTGTTTGTAAAAATTGAATTTCGCGCCGCGATCGTAATCGCGCGTAGATTCAGACAAGACTTCCACAATCAAGATTGGATTTGTCACCGTATCTTTACGCCGCTCGACGAATTCAATTTTTCCGCAAATCACCATTACATCGGGATAGGTGTACAAGCCGCTGGGCTGAACGAGCAAACGCACGTCGCTGTTAAACAAACGGCACGACTTTGCGGACAATAGATTGCCAAGCTCAATGAATAGGTTGACGGCAACTATGCTATGATCAGTAGTGCCCCCCGCCATCGCGAAAATTTCGCCAGCGTAATACTCACTTTTGTACTCCGCCGCCTCTTCCATCGCCAAATATTCCGCAGGCGTAAACTTGGTCTTCAATGGTCGTAACATTTCGTCTCCTCTCGCGCGGGATTATAGCATCCGCGTCAACGCGCCGTCAATTTTTTTCAATCAACCGCGCCGCGCGCTCAATATCATTCGACAGCCCGCGGTCTTGATCGAGAGTCGCGATTTCCGCGCGCACGCGGTCATACGCCGCGCGCGTGCCGCAACCTAACGCGTCCGTAGTCATTCCGAGATTCTTTAATCGCAAATCAATTGCTTGCGCCGCCGCGATCAATTCAATCGCGATCACGCGCGTCGCGTTCCAAACGATTTCGCGCGCATGCCGCGCCGCGTTCGTCGCCATCGCGACGTGGTCTTCTTGATCCGCGCTCGTCGGAATCGAATCCACGCTGTCGGGGTGCGCCAGCGTCTTGTTATCCGACACCAACGCCGAGGCGGTCACCTGCGCCATCATCAAGCCGCTGTTTTGTCCGCCGTTCTCGACGAGCATCATCGGCAAGCCGTCATTCAGATGCGCGCTCGTCAGCCGGAAAATGCGGCGCTCGGAAATATTTGCGATCTCGGCAACCGCGATACCGAGAAAATCCATTGCCATGGCGATGGATTCGCCGTGAAAGTTTCCGCCCGAGCGCGTTTTGTTTTCTTCTTCAATGTCGAAAAAAATCAGCGGATTATCGGTTGCCGCGTTCATCTCCTCTTCGACGATTCGCCGCGCGTACGCCATCGCATCGCGTGCCGCGCCGATCACCTGGGGCGCGCACCGAAACGAATACGCATCTTGAACGCGCGCGCTGGTGTCAATCAATTTGCTGTCGCGAATCAGTTCGCGTATTTTGTGCGCCGTTTCGCGCTGTCCCGCGTGGTTGCTCGCGCGATGCAAGCGTTCATCGAACGACGATGATTTGCCGCGCAACGCTTCCAGCCCCAGCGCCAACGCGATTTCTGAATGTGCTGCCAAATTTTCCGCGTCGGCGACGGCGAGCGCGCCCATTGCCGCGGAAACCGTTGCGCCATTATTGAGCGCGAGTCCTTCTTTTGCTTGCAAAATAATTCGCGTGATCCCGGCGCGTTCCATCGCGCGCTTGCCACTCATTCGCTCGCCGCGATAAAATGCTTCGCCGCTTTCTTCATCCAAATCATTTTCATCGCGCGTCAGCACGAGCGCGAGATGGGACAGCGGCGCGAGATCGCCGCTCGCGCCGACCGATCCTTTGGCGGGAATAATCGGATGCACGCCGCGATTCAACATTTCAATCAGCGTTTCGACGACGAGCGGGCGCACGCCGGAAAAACCTTTCGCCAACGTATTCGCGCGGATCGCCATGGTTGCGCGGACGATTTCTTCGGCAAGCGACTCGCCGACGCCGGCGCTATGGCTCAAAATCAAATTACGCATCAGCCGCGCGGATTCGGTTGCGCTGATCGAGACGTTGGCAAAGACGCCAAAGCCGGTGTTGATGCCGTAGACGGTGGGCTCGCCGCGCTCGAGTAAAGCGTCCACCCACGCGCGGCTCGCGCGCATTCGCGCGCGCGCGGTATCGGCGAGCGTAACCGGGCGCGCCGCGCGCGCAATCGCGATAATGTCTTGAATTGTGAAATTTTCGCCGGCAAGAAGAATTGGGGAATGTGCCATTCGGAGGAGAGTGGGGGTCAGTGACCAGTGACCAG
>JACQGS010000199.1 GCA_016199405.1 Chloroflexota bacterium
CGTCGTCGTATGGTGGAGCGTGCGCGCGCCGAGCGCCGCGACTCTCATTAATTCCAATCCAGCCGCGTCAGGAAACGTACGCGATCTAAGCGGCTCCCCAAACGATAATTTAGTCGCTTTCGAGCAAAGCGCGCGAACACTTGCGGCTTTGAATTCGCCGCAAGCGTTTCAAACATTGGTTCAATCTTTGCATCAAGGCGAGCCGTTTGCGGAGCGCAACATCGTTCTAACCGCATTGAACGATGCGCCACCCAATGTCGTTCCCGCGCTGATGAGCGCGCTGTTCGATTCTGATCCGAGTGTGCGCGCCGGCGCCGCGCAAGTGTTAGGGACGCGCCGCGAGTACGGCGCGATCGCGGCATTAAGCGAAGCCGCGCGCGATCCGGATGCGTGGGTCCGGCTGGAGGTCGTCAAAACGATCGGCGCGATTGATGCGTGGCAACTTTTGCCGCGTTTGGAACTGCTGGCGATGAATGAGTCGGATGTGGCAGTGCGCCAGATGGCGATGGCGACGAACGCATCGTTCCGCAATGCCATCGCGCAAGGCATCGGCGTACCGCTGATTGAATTGCGCGACATTTCCGTGACCGCCGGCGACGTGCCGGAAATTTACGCGGTGACCACGAGCAATCTGTACGCGCTGCATGGAACCGCGTGGACGCGCGTCAGCCGTCTGCCGGATGCGCCCGTGCAACTTGCGACCGGCGCCGACCCAATCTTGATTTATCTTGCCACGGTGGGCGCCGGTTTATTCCGCAGTCTCGATGGTGGAGAAACGTGGGATCATGTTGAGTTTGGTTTGCAAACGCCCACGTATTTGATGACCACGGCGATTGCGGTCGACCCGGAAAATTCGGACCAGTTGTACATCGCGCTGGCATCGCCGGGCGCTGAAGCCGGCGCTCCGGACTCGCTCGGCATTAGTGAAAGCAAAGATGGCGGCGCAACGTGGGCGTCGCTGGAAAATTCACCGATGGATTTTCAGACCACGCACCTTGCGATGGATGCGCACGCGCCAGATTATCTGTTTGGGACGACGATCAATTCCGCGTGGCGTTACGCGCTGACCGCGCCGAAACTTACGCAGTAACACCGAGCCATCTACGCGCTTCATGGAACCGCGCGCAGGATCAAAATTCATTCAGGAGGACAGTTTTGAAAAGCAAGATTATCTCTTTCGGGTTGATCGTATTTGTAGCGGGTTTGCTTGCGGCGTGTGCCGGCGGACCCACCCCCATGCCGGCTCCCATTCCGGTGTTTATCGTAACAGCGGAATCACCGCAAGCGATTGCGGCGACTGCGACGACTGCGACGTTAGCCCCCGCGGCGACATTAGCGCCCGCAGCCACTGCGACGCGCCCCGCCCCGACACTCCCGCGTGCACTTGCGACGGCAACCCGAATCGTGAACCTTGGCGTTTTCGTTTCCGAAATCAAATTAGATCCCGCCGCATTAAAATCGAACCAAGCCCCGATGTTTGACGTGACCTTTTTGAATACGACCGGGCAAAAGCAAATGTATCGCTTGTTAGTAAAGATTTACCGAGCGGAGGAATCCACAATCTCCTTCGGCGAAATGTCAAAGGTGGATCGAGAAATTCCACTGCAGACCACGTCATTACGTCTCGGGGGCGATTGGAAGACGATGGTCGTTATGGGATGCGAGTCGTTTGTCGCGCGCGCGTTTTACTTGACGACCGAAAATCAAGTTGTCGAACTGATGAGACCGGATGGAAGCAACCCGGCGAAGGCGTTCGATGTGTGCCCTTCGTAAAGCAATGTTTCGCGCGCCAAACCCAAGAAATCGCAAAACCGGCGCATCATATTTGCCCACTTTATTTCGGACAACCTTAAAAGGAGGAAAAAATGTCCAGCAATGCAGGGAATGTAGCTCGTCGTGAGGATGTACGCGTCACCCAGCAGCCGGGCGCCGAACAGCGTCAGGTGGTGACGGAGGACGTGAATGCCAGCCAGCGTCAGACGCTGCAATGGGTCTCGGCGATGATTGGATTCGTTTTCACGGTGATCGAGGGCTTGATCGGATTGCGGATCGTTCTCAAGTTCATTGACGCCAATGCCAAGAACGCGTTCGCGAGTTTCATTTACAACATCACGGCGCTCTTCGTGGCGCCCTTTGCCGGTTTGATGGGCAACCCGGCGATCGGCGGTAACGTGCTCGAGATCACGTCGTTCGTCGCGCTGATCGTTTATGCGATGCTCGCGGCGGTGATCATTCGCTTGGTCTGGTTGGTGTTCTACCACCCCAGCGCGCGAACAGTTTCCACTTATGAGCGTGAAAAGACACCGACCGCGGCGCCGAGCTAACGCGGGCAAGTCAATCCATTACGAAAATAACCAGCGTTCAGTTAAGCGATTCTCGCAGATGACAAGTCGAAGGAGACCGGCGCGTGCCGGTCTCCTTTTGTCGAATGCGATAAGGAGTCCAATATGGAAAATCGAATGCAGTTTCACAGCGACCGGCGTGAGCCGATTCAAACCGGCGAGCGTCAAGAGCAAGATTTTGTTGCGCTCGTCCCCAGTCGCGCGAATGGAACCAGATATTCTGCGGACAGCTCTTTGATGCACATTCATCGCCAAGAGTTGCGGATCGTCGCGGGAAACCCGGGCGCGGCTGCGGTTGCCGAGAGTCGCGCCGTGAGCCGGTTGGTTGAGATTGTCCTGTTCTTTTTTGGCGCGGCATTGGCTGGACTTTTTCTGGGCATATTACTGGGGAAAGGTTTTGTGCCCGTCGAGCCGGTGCCTTTTTTCTTGTTTCTCATCGCGGGCATATCGGTTTTTGCGCTTGGGGTTGGGCTGACTTTGTTGGTGCGGTCTATCCGCGAAGATGCGCAAGAATCCTTGGATCAAACTCCGGTCCAACAAATTTTGATCCCGGTGAGAGAGCTGAACTCCCATGCGGGTCGCCGGATAACGGATTAGTCATTCATCATGTCAAATCTAAAGCCGGGTTCTCAGATGGATTCGGTTTATGGCGAAAGAGGTGCGGGAGCGGGGCAGGTGGGAAGAAAAAGTGCGCGCCCACATCCGCTCGCTGGCGGGGACTCACTTCGATCCAC
>JACQGS010000021.1 GCA_016199405.1 Chloroflexota bacterium
CGGCTGATTCAGACTGCGAAGGCAGTCTTCGTGCCTTTGTTGCCGCGACTTGAGTCGCCGGTGTGGATTTTCAATACACTCCCTAAAAGGAATTAGGAGAATCAACCATGAGTAACGACATTGTGGAAGGACGTTGGAAACAAATTCGGGGAGACGCGAAAGAGTGGTGGGGCAAACTCACCGATAGCGATCTTGATCGCATCGCGGGCAAACGCGATCAGCTCGCCGGCGCGCTGCAAGAAAAATACGGCTATACTCGCGCCAAAGCGGATGTGGAGATCGAACGCCGCTTGAAGGAATACGATCAGAAACATGCCACGCCGGCGTAACGCGCGCGACGGATTGAAAATGCGCCAGTCCATCGGCTGGTAAAAAGTTCGACAGGAGCAAAGAAATGGGAATTCTATCTTGGATCGTCGTGGGACTGCTCGCGGGCTGGCTTGCCGGCATGATCATGGGCAGCGGCTATGGTCTCCTCGGTGACATCATTCTCGGTATCATCGGCGGACTATTGGGCGGCTATCTCGCTGGCGCGCTGTTCGGAGTCGCGGACGCGGTGAATGGCTTCAACCTCGTCAGCATTCTCGTCGCGGCAGTGGGCGCGATGATCTTGATTGCGATCAGCCGCGTGGTTTTTCACCCGAGGACCGCTTAACAATTGAATCGTGCTCGCGGAAGACCGCCTCAAACGCGGTCTCCCTTCCCGGAACCGGGGCGAAATATTTGTCTCTATTCAGCAATAGCGACGGCTGTCTCGCCCCGGCTCCACAATCCGTTCTAAAGGAGAATATTATGCTTCAAGCCCGTGATGTGATGACTGAATCGTTAATCAACTGCTCGCCAGAAATGACCGTCGCCAAAGCCGCCAAGTTGATGCGGGATCGCAAGACCGGCGATGTGCTCGTCATCGACGAAGGGAAACTCGTCGGGATTTTGACCGACCGCGACATTGCCGTCCGCGTCACTGCCAAGTCGCTCGACTCAAATCAGGTGCTCGTGCGCGAGGCGATGAGCACCCGCGTGCTGACCGGAGAGCCGGACTGGGACCTCGACAAAATCGCAAAGGAAATGGGCAAACATCAGATCCGCCGTTTGCCCATCGCCGAGAACGGCGTGCCGATCGGGATGGTCTCACTCAGCGACATTGCGCTGCACAACGATCACAAGTCGCACGTTGCAGAATCGCTCAGGGAAATTTCCGAGTCGCACGGAACGCATCGCCTTCACACCGCCCAGCGCGGTCTGCTGTTTACCGTGTTGGGTGTGGGGCTCATCACCGGCGCCGTGGTCGCACTGAACTTGTTCAGGTCCGGCGGCAATCTCAAGGAACAACTTCGCGACAGCCGAATCGGCGACCGACTGCACTGCTGGGTGTTGTTCAAGCCGGACGCGAAAGAATCGCGGAGGTTAGAGGATAATGAATCACAACCATAGAAATTTTTGGATGCTCGGATTGCTGGGGCTGGTTATTTTTGTTGGCGCGGGTTGCACTCCGGCGACGATCAGTGCCATTGCCGCGAACCCGCGTGCGGCAACCAATTCGACCGCCGCGCCGGATTCCACTCCAAGAAGAACGGCGACGCCGGCTGCGCCGATGCCTATAAACATGCCAGGTAAGTCTGAGAACAAAGGTAAATGGGACGATAAAGGCAAGCCCGATGATAAAGGCAGGTCAGAAGATAAAGGTAAGCCGGATGACAAAGGCAAACCCGAAGGTAAAGGCAAGCCATGAGAAAACACCACCCCCAATAAATGCATCTCCGTCATCCAAAGGGAACTTGAATTGAACAAGATGGGGCAGGAGTAAAACTCCTGCCCCCAATTTCTGACAGAACGGGTTAAAGTGATTGTCTGAATTCATCCGTAATGAAAAAGGCAAACTCTCGTTGTGATATACGTCGAGTGTTTATTACTTTTTTCACCTGCGCGGTACCCCAAATTGCATTTAGGATAAAATTATTACTGTGAAAGCCAAACTGATTTTCAACCCAGCCGCCGGCAACCCGACGGAATCCGCGGTGCAATTGGTCGAGGTGTTGCGCCAATTGCAAGCGCAGGAAATTGAAGCGGAAGTCTTGCTCGTTCAGCCGGAAATGAATTTGAGCGACATCGCCCAGAGCGCTGCCCGCGCGCGCGCCAAGATGGTAATCGTTTCCGGCGGCGACGGCACGATTGAAAACGTGGCGTGTGGACTCGTCGGCAGCGCGACGACGCTCGGAATTATTCCGACCGGGACGCGCAACAACCTCGCGCGCAGTCTCAACATTCCGACGAATTCGATTGCCGACGCGGTTGCGCTTCTGCGGAATGGACGCCGTCTGAAAATTGATGTGGGACACGTGCGTCATCGCAAAGCGAGCCGTTGTTTCTTGGAAGCCGGCGCCATCGGTTTGGTATCGGCGTTGTACCCGTCCGCCGACGACCTGCAACACGGCGACCTCGGCAAAATGGCAGAGTTCATTTCAACTTTTGTATCCGCCGTTCCATCTGAAATTCGTTTACGCTTGAATTACCGGCGCCAAGAGATTGTCACGCACGCGCATATGGTGATCGTCGCCAATATGCCGATGATGGGCGGAAATTTTCAGATCGCGCCGGATGTCCGGTTCGATGATCGCCAGCTCGATGTGTTTGTCTATTCCAATTTGAGCAAGCGCGATTTGATCGGTCAAGTGATCCAGGCCGGCAC